>CAZEMY010000048.1:0-11348 GCA_964513405.1 uncultured Desulfobulbaceae bacterium | reverse complement strand
TGCGGCATAGAGAGTAATCTTGAACCGGTACTTTCATTTCCGTTGGGAGCAAATGTGCTTACCTTGATTGAATCGGTACGAATGTATGAAACCATGGTTCGCGGATTTCGCTATGACCCCGTAATGCCAGAAAAAACTGCTGATAAAGATGCGTTACCGATGAAGTATCAGCGGGATGGGCTGGCAATGATTGAAAGGATAGAAAGCCATGATGGAGAGATTCTTTATGTTCGTTCCACAGAACCTGTTGCCGTGGTTGACGACAAAACAGCATCATCTTTAACAAATATGCTTGAAAACTCGGTCAAACATGGTACCGGGAGATATGCTTGGCGTAATGTCCGCCTGACAAGCGAAGATCCGGTGCGGAAACAAAGGTTGGATAAGCTGAATATGCCAGTACCGCTTATGGGAAAAACAGGCACTGCCAATCAGTTCCGCAATGCTTCTTTTTTTGGTTTTGTGCCAGTGCCAGACCCAAAAGAAGGTGTCATGGTTATAGATAACGGTTATACTGTCGGGGTGTATGTGGGATATGACGATAATAAACCCATGGTGAAGGGAACCAATCGGATCGGCGGTGCCGGTGGTGCTCTGCCAATCTGGAGTGATATGGCCTCGTCCCTGCTCATCCATGAACAGGCTGGCGAGAGGCTTGATATGGCGGATCTTTCTTTTGACGGGCTTGTTTTGCAATACCCGGGGATTAAACACTTTGTCCCGGTGGACCCAAAACAGGGTGGAGCAACTCTTGAGGGCAGAGGTGCCTTGCGAACCAACATTTCACCTAACCGACCGGCTGTCCTCTCCCATGGTCGCGTTGCCCCGGGCGGTCGTTTTGAGCCAGCTCGTTTTTTTCAACCTTACTGGGAGAACAAAGAGAATTGAGCAGATAATTTATGGAGACAAAGCCACTATTCTGAGAAATGATTGTTCTTAAGCGACTCTATCACGATTATGCGGTAAGTAAAAAACAAGGAGAATGAAAATGAAATTGCAAATCTATCTTGAGCCTGGTAATGAAGGCGGATATACAGTTTTCGTTCCTTCGCTTCCTGGCTGTATATCAGAAGGCAATACTAAAGAAAAGGCTATCGAAAACATCAAAGAGGCAATAGGTCTCTATCTTGAACCTGTAGAAGATGATATACTGGCAATTCCAAATGCGGAAAAACTGGAATTAGCAATATGAGTAAAGTTCCCAGTTTATAAATTATGATAAAGTCCTGAAAGCGTTACAGTGCGATGGCTGGGTAGTCATAAGACAACGCGTTTCCCATATCAAGCTACATAAACGCAGTGGTGATGAATTACTAAAATTAACCATTCTTGGCTCATAAACCAATTAAGCATTCGACCTTGTCGCACACATTAAAACAAGCGAAATTATCAGTAGATAAGTTTATTAGAAATGTATAATTTACTCCTTATGGTGTGACACTTTGCTTATTCATAGAAAAACAAAAACCCGATAAGATTAATTATGCTTTATCAAAAACTAAAGAGAATCTTTTACACTCCACTAATACTGACACCTGTCGCCATGTTGCTTGTCACTGGTTGTGTCGAAAGGCAGGTGATTCCCCAATTTGATGGCAGATTGGTTAGAGAACAGGGAGAGGTTCCTCCCGTTCCTGCCGATGCAGAGCAAATCACCAACATGCCTGCTCCCACGGAGCCAGTTGTTGCTGCAACGGATGACCTTCTCCTGCCTGTGCTGACCCATATAAATGAGAGAATCCTTGCCTATGAAAAAAAACTCCAGCTCGTGGATCAACTGAAATTAAAAGTCACCGACCTCGGTGGCAGTGGTGAAATGGCAGGAGCAATATCGGATTGCCGTTTTCAGGTAAAAGACATATTAAACAGATATAACGATCTTCACCAGCAGCTCTTAATAAAACACACGGTAAGTACCGGCGACCTGCTCAAAGGAGAAACGGTGCTTAACTTATGGGTGGATGATTTCAGATTTATTGAAGGTGAGTGCAGGGCTCTCGTCAGCCACCGTGATGGTGCAAAGAAAACATCTTTCCCGGTTGCCAAAGAGTTAATTAACATAAAGGGACAGGTCGTCACCAGCGCTTACGAAGAACGGGATTACTGGCGGGTTATCGACGAATATGAAAAGCTGGCCGCAGTACACGGAGGACTCCTTCCCGATGATATAACCTTTATGTATGGACAGGCTCTGCTTAGAATAGGACGGGGGACAGACGCAACAAGAGTATTTAAGGAACTACTCACCCGAGTCCGGACCCCAGAAGAGTCTGACTGGCAATATCAGTTAATCCAGTTAGTTGCTGATATGGAGTTTGCCCATGGAAACTTCCAGAAGGCAAAGCTATTTTATGGTGAGATTGTTGATGCTCAGCACAGACTAAGCCTGCGTAATCAATGGGCATCTCAACAATTATCTATCTTACAGGCTGACGGCGGAAGAGATGAAGAAGTAAGAGCATATGCTGATTTTCTGGGTAGCTACCTTGCTTACAACCCTGAGAGGGATGGTTTTATGGTTGTAAAAAAGGCAGAGGCTTTTATTAACCGCTTTCCCCATTCCCATGTTGCCTCCAGTGTAGATTCTCTTAAAAAGGAGGCCAGCAAGGAGGCAGCACTGTGGTATAAGCAACTGACCCGTCAAATAAACACTCTGGCTGAAGAAGAAAAACATCATGAGGCCCTGCTGACCATTGAGAAAATACCGCGAATGATCCTGCCCCTGGAAAAACAGCGGGAGCTGGCTGACCTGGCCGATAAAATAAGAGCTGAGGATTCACTGACAAGAGCAGCCCGCCAGTTAGACGACAAGCTGCTGATTCAGGAGAGCTGGAATGAAGGCATGACCCATCTTGATTCAGGTCGTTATGATAAGGCCATTGAGTCATTTAGCAGGTTACTGACAACTGCAGATGCAGGACGGGCCAAGAATAAGATAGATGAAATCGCAAATCATGCCGCCAAGGAAGATCGCAGGCGGGCTGCTGATCTTTTTGTCCGTGCTAACCGCACCCATGATATAGAAAGCAAAAAGAAACTTCTTATTGCTTCAAAGCAATTGTTAGAGGGTATTTTGATAAAATATCCCCAGGCGGATGTGGCTGATAAGGCTGAGCAAAATTTGAACAGGATAAAGAAAGAGATTTATGCTATTGATCCAAGCCTTCTAACTGCACCCATGTAGTCATCAGAGGACAGAATGGTTTGATGATTCGTATGCCCTGGTACCACCGCTCTGCGGTGGTACCTTCTGCTTTGTACTCTGCGGATAGAGAGGGCATCACACCGCAGAGCGGTGTGATGAGGAAATATAGTTTTAGTATATTAACGCAGCATTCGAATTTTAATTCTTTTTTACGGAGGAAATATTGACCTATGGACAAGAAAACTATCGCTATCATCGTCTTGGTTGTTTCACTGAGTCTCTGTTTTTTATGGGGTGCGTGGGCAAACCAGCATTATGAAATGTACCGTGCTGATCTACATGCTGCTGAAAAAAGAATTGTTGAATTGGAATCTTCGGTTGAGCAATGTGAGGCTGTTGCCGTCAAAGTAACCCGGTTAGAGAAAGAACAAGCAGCCTTGCATCAGGTAAAACAGGCTCTTAAGCTCAAGCTGGCAGAGCAGGAAGCAGGCATGGAAAAGAAAATTGCCGGTAAAGATGCCACTCTTGCTGAATTTACCAGGAGTGCAGAAGATTATATTCTTAACTTACAGCAGCAGTTAAGAGCAATGGAAACACAACTGCTTGAGCAAGAACAGACACTCGATAACTTCCATATTAAATGTGAAGAGGCTATTACTAAAGCCATCGAACTCGAAAAAGCAGCAACTCCAGTGCTTGGTGATGAAGTAAAAATTGACAGCGAGGAAGAAAAAGTTGCGGTTGACAAGATAGAGGTTTACGAACCGGAGATAGTGGATACTGTTATCGAAGAGATAACAATAAATGAAAAAACAAGGCAGGAAATACGGATGCTCCAAGCCCAGATCATTGGTCTTGAAAGAATTGTTGAAGAGAGAGACAATGTTATCGAAGAGCTGAGCAATGCCCTGGACAAAATAGTAATAAACAGGGATGTACTGCTGAGCAGGATTGGCGATCAAAACGATACCTTGCGGGAACTCCGTGAAGATAGTCGTGCCATGGCCAAGGGGTTGACTGAGAAAAACAAACAGCTTGCCGATATACAGGAACAGTTAGAGGCAGCCGGTATCCAGTAATTTGTAAGGTTTATATGCTTCAGGCAGTCTTCCCTTTACGGGCAGACTGCCCTTTTTTTTTACTTGGGAATTAAATAACTCCTGCCTTTTAAAAAAAGGAGCACCACTTTTAATGGAATTGTTAAGCAGCCTTTGGGAATGGTTACATAATTTTTACAGGGTCACCATTGCCAATCCCGAGGTCTGGGGATTTTTACTGGCTGCACCGGTTATTGCCATCGGTATGGCCGGAACCATATTACCGGTTCTTCCTGGAACCGTGATGATTTTCGCCGGCTTTATCATCTATGGCCTGATTGCCGGCTTTGAAGGGATGGGCTGGTACTTTTTTATCGGCCAGGCGGCTCTTATCGCCCTTAGCTATCTTGTTGATTTTATTGCCACAGCCCTGGGGGTTAAAATGTACGGGGGTTCCAAGGCGGCAATATGGGGGGCAGTGGTCGGCTCTCTACTTATTTTTGTGATTGGCCCCATAGGCCTGTTAATTGGTCCACTGATAGGAGCCATACTTGGCGAGTTGCTCATGGGAGAGGAACTTCGCCAATCCATGCGGGCAGGATTTGGATCTTTTCTCGGTCTGATTGGTGGTTCACTTGCCAAACTTGTTATTTCATGCTTTATGGTGGGCTGGTTTCTTTTTGCTGTTTTCTGATTTTTTATCTAAATCTTTTGGTATTTTATGAGCAAGACATTAATTATAACCGAAAAACCCAGCGTCGCCGCTGATATTGTCAAGGTGTTGCCGGGAAAATTTCAAAGAACTAAAACCCATTACGAAGGTGGAGACTATATAGTTTCATATGCCATAGGCCATTTGGTTTCCATCGCCTACCCGGAGGAAGTTGACCCTGTTTATAAGAAGTGGTCTCTTGATAATCTCCCTATTTTACCGGAGCCGTTTCCGTTGACAGTGCTGCCGGGAACCAAATCGCAGTTCAATGCCCTCTCAAAACTTATTCGCAGACGGGATGTTGGAGTTATCATCAACGGCTGTGATGCAGGACGGGAAGGTGAGCTTATATTTAAATATATCCTTAAAATGGCATCCACCCGTTCGGTGGAAGGCAAATCTATCCGTAGATTGTGGCTGCAATCAATGACCGCTGGTTCTATCCGGGAAGGACTCTCAAGCCTGCGCGATGATGCCGAAATGACCACCCTTGAAAATACAGCCTTATGCCGTTCCGAGGCGGATTGGTTAATTGGCATCAATGCCACCAGAGCCCTGACCTGTTATAATTCCAGGTTTGGCGGTTTTAGAAAAACACCCTGCGGGCGGGTTCAGACCCCTACCCTTTCCATGCTGGTTAAGCGGGAAGCGGAAAGACGGGCTTTTGTCCCAAGCGATTATTTTGAACTCCATGGTGAGTTCACCGCAGAGAGCGTTCGTTATGTCGGGGTCTGGATTGATACCGGCTTTAAAAAATCCCCTGACCTGCCCCATGGCAGACAAAACCGGATATGGAAGAAAGAGCAGGCCGAGGAGATTATCTCAAAATGTACCGGCCAAAAAACTGAAGTTACCGAGACAGCCAAAAAATCAAGCCAGGCATCGCCGCCGCTCTACGATCTCACCCTCTTGCAGAGAGAAGCAAACAGCCGCTTTGGTTTTTCTGCCAAAAACACCCTCTCTATTACCCAGGCTCTCTACGAGAGACATAAGTTAGTGACTTATCCAAGAACTGACAGCCGCTGTCTGCCGGAGGATTATCTGCCCAATGTCAAAGAAGTGGTTGGTAAACAACAGCAATGGCAGTACGGCAGTTTTGCCAGTGAGGCATTGGAGAAAAAATATCTCAAAAAGACAAAAAAGATTTTTAATAATAGAAAGATAACCGACCATTTCGCTATTATCCCTACTTCCCAGTTACCAGCCACTCTTTCCGAGCCGGAACAAAAAATTTACCAGATGATTGTCCAGAGGTTTTTGGCGGTTTTTTTCCCTTCCGCTGTATTTCACAATACAAGACGATTATCTGTAGTTTGCAAAGAGACCTTTCTCACCGAGGGAAAAATTCTTGTTGAAGCTGGCTGGAAAGCGATATATGGGGCAAAGGCGGGCAGTGATGATGCACGGGACAAGGTTATCCAGCCCCTGCCGGAGGGAAAACCGGTTACCTGTGGAAAAATAGAACTTAAAGAACACCAGACCAAGCCAGCGCCCCGTTATACGGAGGCAACTCTGCTCTCAGCCATGGAGAATTCCGGTAAGCTGATTGATGATTCGGAGCTGGCAGAGGCCATGAAGGAGCGGGGTTTGGGAACTCCGGCGACCAGGGCATCTATTATTGAAAAACTGATTAACGAAAAATATGTCAGCCGTGAACAGAGAGAACTTATTCCCACCGGCAAGGCTTTTGAGTTATTAGCTCTATTGACAGACAAACAGGTCGCCGTCCTTGCCTCGCCGGAATTGACAGGTGAATGGGAATACAAACTTAGTCAGATTCTAAAAGGTAAGATGACCAGAGAACAGTTCATGGCAGAGATCAGAGCCATGACCAGCGATATTGTTACCAAAATGAAAGCGGAAGAGAGTAGCGAGAGAAAAGAAGCCGCATTCTCACCGGTAAACGGACAAAGTTTCTTTGAGACTGCCACCGCTTATGAATCAGAAGATAAAAAAATCATTATCCGTAAAATACTGGGCGGCAGAATTATGGAACCCGACGAGGTTGTCAACCTGATTAAAGGTGACACTCTGGGGCCGTTTGCAGATTTTCGCTCCAAAAAAGGTAAACCTTTTTCCGCCTCGGTGCAACTAACTAAATCTAAAATTGAATTTATCTTTGCAGATTCTCTCGATAACCTTGACCTAAATGAGATAAAAAAACAAACCCCACTTGGGGTCTCCCCGGTTGACGGAACAAAAGTTTACGAAACCCCGGCGGCCTTCATGTCAGAATCAGCCCTTGACGGAGACCGGGATAAAGGGTTGCGACTATCAAAAATTATTCTTGCCAGGAGTATTGCCCCTGAGCATATCACACAGTTATTAGACCAGGGCAAGACTGAGCTGATTAAAGGGTTTATATCCAAGCGGAAAAGGCCTTTTGATGCCTATCTATTGCTTGATAAAAAAGGTAAGTTGAGCTTTGAATTTCCGCCAAGAAAAAAAATAAAAAAAAAACCTGATAACTGAGTCAAGGAACAGGAGAACTAAAATGGATGAAAATCCAGCCAATTATTTCAGAAAATAGCGCAATGCAATAGGCTTTTCGAACCAAAATGGTACTAAGAAATTTCTTGCAGGAAAAGATATTCTCCCAGGAATAGACTATACCTATATTAATGAGCTAAATAACAGACTTGTAGAGATAATAGAAAAAATAAATACAATAGCTAAAGATAGTTGCCTACAGGTAAACTCTAATGATTTTTCCAAACAACATATATATTCCCCTTACTCAATAATTAAAGACAATGATCTTCTGCGTCTTTTGAACAACCAAAGTAGAAGACCTGAGACAGTTCTATTCTCATGGCTGAGAGGATACGCAATAGCTGAATATTTTACCCCGCCATTTTCAAAATTATTTGGCGTATCATTAGATTCCATAATTAAAATTGGTGATGATGATCTAAGAAATATAGAAACATTCAGGAGAAGCCCTAAAGCTGATTTGGAAATTACAAGGAATGGACAAAAAGTCAGAGTAGAAGTTCAATCAGGATTTCAAGGCATAAATGATATAAAAGAGCATAAAATCAGAGAAGCTCGCAAGATCATGATCGAAAACAAGGTTAAAACTGTTTGTATTCATATAGACATATTCAATGGTCAGGTTGCATTTGTCCCCTTAGACATAATTCAGGAAAATGATGTTAACTTTATTACTCGCCAACAGATGGAGGGGCAGAGTGTTTTGTCAATTGATCAAAATTATTTTAAATGGAGACTGCTTGATAAATTACCGGAATTTGATGAGTTGGAGTTATCCTTATGAAGGCGTTCCATCATCCAACCGCAATAGAATTATTTTCTGGTGCCGGCGGACTCAGTATTGGTTTAAACAGAGCTGGCTTTCAGATAGTTTTAGCGAATGAAGTTGAAAAAGATTTTGCAGAAACATTTAGACTAAACCACCAAAATACAAAAATTATTTGCGATGATATTCGCAATATTAATTTCAATAAAGAGCTTAAAAAAATATCGTTTCCTGAAATTGACTTGATTTCTGGCGGGCCACCTTGCCAGGGTTTCAGTACAGTTGGCTCAAAAAATTCCAACGATCACAGAAACAGCCTTTTTTATGAATATTTGAAAGTTGTTAGCGAAGTTAAACCCAAATACATAATTTTTGAAAATGTGTCGGGGTTCAAAACGATGTATAAAGGGAAGGCTTTTACAGCTTTGAAGAAAGAGCTGACCATTCTAGGGTATAATATTAGAGCTGAAATACTGGAATGTTCAAATTATGGATTACCGCAACTTCGTAAAAGGACTATTATTGTAGGATGGAAAAAAGGATTGCCAGCCGTTCACTTTCCTGAGCCGACCCATTATAATGGAAATAATATATTTAACCTTCCACAAAAGATATCGTTATTTGAAGCGATATCTGACTTGCCTGAATTAAAAGCAAATGATAAAAAGAATACATATAAATGTGAGCCGGTAAATGAGTATCAATATCAACTAAGAGATGGACAAAACGAGTTAACCGAACATAACAGTTCGAATTACGGCGGGAAAATGCTTAAAATTTTATCATTAATACCAACCGGAGGTTCTGTTAACGATTTACCTGAAGAATTAAGACCAAAAAAATATTTTGCAAATACTTACGCAAGACTTTCGCCTGATCGCCCCGCTCCAACTATTACTAGAAACTTTGGTACACCATCATCTTCAAGGTGTGTGCATCCATTTCAGAATAGAGCATTAAGCACCAGAGAAGGTGCAAGGATTCAAGGATTTCCGGATAATTATATTTTTTATGGAAGTAAGGTCTCAAAAAACTTACAAATAGGCAATGCGGTTCCTCCTGTTTTGGGAGAGGCAATAGCGAAAGAAATTATTAAATCACTAAGCCTAATGGACTCGTAAAAAAGTCCCCAATTGGTAATGTTGTGTGTCGTACGCCTTAACATATTGTTATTAATATGTTCGCTTTTTACTGGCATACCTTTTTCACGAATCCATCAAGATTAATAAAACGGATAAATATCGGGTTGGTGCGAAATAAGCGAAAATTTATGCCCCCTTAAATGTTCGAAGTCTACGCTATCTGAAATTGCCTCAGGCTTGTTCGATTCGCCTCTCTCGCTACCCGGCACTCAGTTTTGTCTTTCAAGTACTGAGGTCGTACACAGGTCTGAGTGCCGGATGCGGGTGAGGCGAATCGGACGAGAACGGGGTGATAGTCGAACATTTACCAAATGGGTATGCTTTCCTTTTCATGGCAGGCGTATCGGTGACAAATTACGGAGAATTGACAAAAACATTTATGAGAAAACTAAAAAAAGAACATAAAGAGAAAAGTGGCCTGGAGCTTGCGGCAATATGTGCCGGAATTGGCGATGACACCAAGGCCGCTGATATAGTTGTCCTTGATGTCCAGGGAATATCTTCATTTACTGATTTTTTTGTTATCATGAGCGGTCATTCCACCCGCCATGTCCAGGGGCTTGCCGAGGCCATAGAAGGAGAGATGAACACAAAAAGGGTCTCCAACAAGCATAGTGAAGGCTTAAAAGATGGGCACTGGGTTTTACTTGATTATTCAGATGTGGTTGTCCATATCTTTTATAAGGACAAACGGGATTTTTATGATCTTGAAGGGTTATGGCATGATGCCAAAAAGATTTCCAGGGAGGAATTGCTTACTGCCTACAGGCAGGAGCAAGAAACAACAAGACCATGAGCAAACAAAAGAACCGCCCCCTTATCCTTGCCATCCTTGATGGCTGGGGTGTTGCTGAACCGGGGGCTGCCAGTGCCATTTCCGTAGCTGAAACCCCGCATATGGATAAGTGGAGTAAAAAATTTCCTTCTACTACCCTTACAGCCCATGGTGGGTTGGTCGGGCTGCCTGAGGGGCAGATGGGAAATTCTGAAGTAGGCCATCTCAATATAGGAGCAGGAAGGATTGTTTATCAGGATTTCACCCGAATCAATCTGGCTGTCAAATCCGGTGAATTTGCCGAAAACCCTGCTCTTACTGGAGCTATAGACAAAGTACAGAAAACAGGAAACAGTATCCACCTGCTTGGTCTTCTCTCAGACGGAGGGGTTCATTCCCATATCAACCATCTCTTTGCCCTTTTGCGGATGTGCAAGGCAAGGGGACTGGAAAAAGTTTATATCCACTGTTTCATGGACGGGAGAGATACACCGCCCTCCTCCGGTCTGGAATACATGGAACAGTTGCTATCAGGCATCAAAAAGATTGGCTGCGGGCAGGTTGCAACAATCAGTGGTCGTTACTGGGGTATGGACAGAGACAACCGCTGGGACAGGGTGGAGAAATGCTGGCAGGTCTTAGTGGCTGGCGAAGGTATTTCTGCTGCTGATCCTGTTCAGGCAATAAAGGCGGCATATTACCGGCAGGAGACCGATGAGTTTATTGCCCCTATCGTATTGGGAAAAGGAGAGGATGAAAATAATCCCCCACCGGGTGCAATTAATGACGGTGACTCTCTCGTCTTCTTTAATTTCAGAGCAGACCGGGTCAGGGAACTATGCCATGCCTTTATTGACGATCCTAAGTTTTTTACCGGTTTTGACATCAGTAACCGCCCAAACCACCTGAACATAGTCACCATGACCGAGTATGAGAGTGACTTCCCGTTCCCGGTGGCTTTTCCCCCTCAATCCTTACGCCGAATTTTTGCTGAAGAAATCAGCTCTAAGGGGACTCGCCAGCTTCGCATTGCTGAAACTGAAAAATATGCCCATGTCACTTATTTTTTCAACGGCGGCAGGGAAACCCCTTTTGCAGGCGAGACAAGGATTCTGATTGACTCCCCGCGGGAAGTGGCAACCTATGATAAAAAGCCGGAAATGAGTGCTGAAGAGGTAACCGAACGGCTGCTTACCGCTCTTAAGCAGGCCGAGGAGGAAGGGAACCCGTTTGAAGTGATAATTCTTAACTTTGCAAATTGCGATATGGTTGGTCATA
>CAZEMY010000047.1:0-11362 GCA_964513405.1 uncultured Desulfobulbaceae bacterium | reverse complement strand
TGATGAGCTTATAGAGCTACATACTCTTGCCTGGCATCAGCAAGATAAAAACATTAAGGTTGTTGCCGATATTGATGTAAATATTCGACCGTTATATGTTGGGGACGCTTATCGTATCCGCCAGATCCTTATTAATTTTCTGGGCAATGCCATAAAGTTTACCGAACAGGGGGAGGTTTGTTTACAGGTTAAATGTGTTGGCCGGGGGGTGGGCAGTGATTTGCTTCGGTTCTCGGTAAGTGATACAGGCTCTGGTATTGTGCACGATAAGCAGGGACATGTGTTTTTGCCATTTACTCAGGTTGATGATCCCGCCAAAAGGGTTAATGTTGGTACCGGCCTTGGGCTTGCCATATGTGCCAAGCTTGTTGAAATGATGAATGGCTCCATTGGGCTTGATTCAACGGTTGGCAAGGGCAGTACATTTTGGTTTCAGCTTGACTTGCCGGTTGGCGAAGAAGAAAGGGGGATTTTGTCAGGTGAGAGGAGACAAGGCAATTTTTCCTCTGAAGTCATGGAGGATAAAGAACATTCTGGTTCATCACCAGCAACGATTCTCATTGTTGATGATGAACCGGTTAACAGGCTGGTGTTACGGGAATCTCTTCAGCAGGCTGGCTTTTATGTGGTGGAGGCCACCAATGGCATGGAGGCCGTGGACTGGTGTAAAAAAAGGAAGTTTGATCTTGTTTTCATGGATTGCCTTATGCCGGTTATGGATGGCTTTGCCGCAGCAACGGCAATCCAGGGTATTGATGAGACGATACCCGTGATAGCTTTGACAGCAGATGCCACCGCCACGACCCGGGAACGATGCCGTGAATGTGGTATGGTTAGGCAGCTGCTCAAACCTCTTGATTTTGATGAACTTGGTCGTTTAATAGAATTTTTTTTGCCCGCTTGCGGGAAAACTATTAGGGGGTGTCATCTTCCTGAACAAGAGGCTTGCGGCGGAAATGATGATGGTAAAAAAATAATTGATTCTCAGGTGGTTGATAGTCTCTGTCGGAACATTGCGGACATTGTTACGGCTGCTGATGTGTTTCTTAAGAGCATGGGTGTTCGTTTACAGCAGTTGTCTGTTGCTGTTGGGGAAGGGGATTCTGAGAGGGTGGCAATTATTTCCCATACCATCAGGGGAAGTTCCAGCCAGTTCGGCTCGGTTGAGTTGTCAGGATTGTGCCAGCAGCTGGAAAGAGTGGCAGGGGCAGGTAACTTGACTGAGGCTGATTCTATTTTGCTTGAGATCCAGCAGGCCGCCAGGCTTTTCAGGGATGCTCTATGTGAAAAACTTGAAAAAACCTGTTAAGTTTTGTTAAATGTTTGTGAAGGTTTGTTAGGATTGGTTTTTTTCAAAGCATGTCTTTTTTGAAGTTGCAGAATGCTAATAAATAAGCAATGACAACATATCTTTTTGCAAATACTCCTTTTCAAATTCTCGTTGTTGATGATGATGAAGTTATCCTTGTTCTGCTTAAGCGATTCCTTGAGGGAGAAGGGTATCAAGTCAAGACAGTTGAGAACGGGGAACAGGCACTCCAGGAAATAGGTGCAAACCGTTTTGACTTGATCATTATGGATATTGCCATGCCAGGGGCGGATGGTTCCGTTGTCTGTCAGAGCATAACATCCTCCTTTAGTGATCCTCCTCCGGTTCTGATGCTCACCGCCCTTGATGAAGATTCTTTTGTTGATCGTTCCTACCAGGCAGGGGCTGTGGATTATATTAGTAAACCTATAAACTGGTCGGTTCTGAAGAATCGTATTCGCTGCATTATAGGAGCATACAGGGCGAGGCTTGAGCTGGAATCGCTGTCACGGCAGTATGAAATGATTCTTGATTCCGCAGCCAATGGTATCTGCGGGGTGGATGAAAACAGGTGTATCTCCTATATCAATCCGGCAGGTTTACTTATGCTTGGTTATCAGGAGGAGGAAGACCTGTCTGGTCATCATTATGAAGATGTTTTTAAAATATCCATGCCAGGTGCCAATGATTTTAAAGAGGACTGCTGTCTGTTTTTTGTTGATCGTAATGTTGCAACTTCCCGTAACTTTGATGAGGTGCAAATGCTGCGCAGGGACGGCAGCAGTTTTCTATCAGAATTTAAAACCACTCCCATAGTTCAAGGGGACAAGGTTGCAGGCGGGGTTATTGTCTTTCAGGATGTTACGGAGCGGCATCTCGCTGATGAGCTTATTCGTCACATGGCTAACCATGACTCGTTGACTAACCTGCCCAACCGAAATTATTTGTATGAAAGACTGCCCCAGGCAATTTCTCTTGCTAAGCGGCATGACCGACGGCTTTGCATGCTTTTTATAGACCTTGATCGTTTTAAACCTGTCAACGACCGTTATGGTCATGCGGTGGGTGATATAGTCCTGGTGAAAGTAGCCGAGTACCTGGCAGGACTCCTGCGAGCTTCAGATTCGGTTTTCCGTCTCGGAGGTGACGAGTTTGTCATTTTACTGGAAAGCACGAACTCCGTGGAGGGGGCTGAATTAGTGGCAGACAAGGCCATTGAGAAACTCAATCAGCCCGTTGAGGCCAATGACCATGTCTGTTATATAGGTGCCAGTATTGGGATTGCCGTTTATCCTGACGACTGTGACGATGCTCAGACCATGTTGAAACATGCCGATATTGCCATGTACGAGGCCAAGAGGAAAGGGAGAAACTGCTGGCACAGATTTTCCGGGCAGGAGACCATGGGCGGGTGATGTCAGGGGTAGGGGACAGGTTATCAGAAGCCAGAAACCAGAGGACTCACCTGGTACCACCGCTCTGCGGTGGTACCTCCAGCCATCACCGTCAGGCGGCAAAGAGTAAATGAATGGTAAATTTAAAAACGACACGGATTGTCGGGGTACATCCCACCGCAGAGCGGTGGGACGAGGTGATAAACTACGAGTCTTTAAATGTTCGAAGTCTACGCTATCTGAATATTGCCTAAGGTTCGTCCGATTCGGCTCTCCCGCTATATTAGTCATATGCGGGTGAGCCGAATCGGACGAAAATTGGGTGATAGTCGAACGGTTGCTTCTAATCGGTAAAAATTGTTCTGATAATATCGGTTTTGCCAACTACTCCGACAAGATGATCTCCATCCAGTACAGGTAAAGTATGGACTTGTTTTTCGGCCATTAGAGTGGCAACTTCATCTAAAGGAGTTTCTGGAGTTACGGAGACAAATTTTTTGGAACAGATGTCGCCAGCTGTGATTCCCGCCATTTTTTTAAGATCATTCTCCATCTTTCCCGGACTCTCCAGGAAAAAAAAGCCATCGAGAAAAGAGATTACAGTGGGGATGTGAACTTTTTTATTCTGGTCTATAAGGTCGCTTTCAGTCACTACTCCTATTACCTTTCCGCTTTCATCCTGGACGGGAACTCCGCCGATCTTGTTATCAAAGAGAAGCTTTGCCAGTTCCCTGACCGGCATTGATTCTGTTGCACTTATGGTCTCTGTTGTCATTATATCTTTTGCCTGTTTCATCTCTTGTTGTTCTCCCTTATTATCAGGTTTTATTAATAAATGTTGTAGAGACAAGGCATGCCTTGTCTCTACTTTTTGTATAGCTTCTGGCAAACGGTCAGCCACTTCGGATGGGGTGAAACCACATCCCGTTTCGTCGGCAAGTATATCAGCGGCAAGACCATGCAGGTAAACGCCTGTACAGGCAGCTTCCCAGGGGGGGTGCCGCCACTGGGCAAGAAGACCGCCAATCAATCCTGCCAGTACATCCCCCATACCGCCGCTTGCCATGCCCGGATTGCCGCTGCTGTTGATTGCCCACTTGCCGCTGCTGGCGGCGATAACGGTTCCTGGCCCTTTAAGGACAGTGATAATTGACCGATGGGAATTACCATCAATGTCTGTGTCTGTACCATAGCATTTTCTGCTTAGATTTAAGGCAGCTCCAATTCGATCGTCCTGGATTCTCTCAACGGTTAAGCCGCTTAGCTTAGACATTTCCCCAGGGTGCGGAGTTAGAATGCGCGGGCTTCCCGGTCTGTCAGGAAAGTCAGGGTCGTCGGCGAGGATACCCAGAGCATCTGCATCTACGACCATGGGTGCGGTGACTTTCCGATAAAGAGTTTCAATTAGCAGGGTAGTTTTTGGGTACCTGCCAATGCCCGGGCCAATAACGACAGCGGCTTTTCCTGCAACCGCATCCATGATTTTGGAATAGTCTTCCATGGACAGGGAGTCGGTTGAACCAGGTAGGGGAATGGTCATGACCTCAGGCAGGGCTGTTTCAAAAATCTGGTTAAGATTATGGGGAACAGCCACACTCACCAGCCCGCACCCACTCCGCAGGGCTGCTTTGCAGCTTAATATGGCAGCACCAGTCATGCCGATGCTGCCCGCTATCACCAGCAGGTGACCGTGGGTACCTTTATGTGAGTTTACATCTCTTCTGGGTAAACTGATTGTCTCTGTATTAAGAACACTGCCGGCGGGTTTAAGCTGTTTGACCGCCTCCCGGGGGATGTCTATATCAACGACCTCTAACCTGCCGATTCTTTCTCCTCCGTGGAGGAAGTGAGCAGGCTTGGCGAACCCATAGGTCACAGTCAGATCAGCGGTTACAGCAATCCCCATAACCCTGCCGGTATCAGCTTCCAGTCCGGAAGGTAAATCAATCGCCAGTACGGTCCAGGAGAATCTGGCTTGAAGATTGTTTATCCAGGTAATGGTCTCTGCGAAGATGCCGGTAACTTCCCGGACAAGACCGGTTCCGAACAGAGCATCAACCATGCAGACAACCGGGTGGTCGGCATGTTGTTGAATGATTATGTCGGTAAATTCCTTTTGGGAAGTACCGGATGAAAGGTTAAAGGAGGTAATTCCGAGCCTGGCAACGATGGCAGCGTTGGTTGCGGCATCACCTTTTAATTCTCCTGCCGGTTTGACGAAAAAAAGGACAGGATTTCCGCCAGCCTGGTGTAGTTTTCTTGCCACCACCAGTCCATCGCCGCCGTTGTTGCCGGGACCTATAAAAAAACATACGGTCTTACCGGCAAGTTTCCCCAAGATTTTTTCCATGAAAAGAAACGAGTTATGACCGGCGTTTTCCATAAGAACAACGGACGGTATACCGTATTCTCTGGTGGCTGTACGGTCAAGTTCCTGCATTTCATGGGCGGTGACAAGTAGCACTCGTTTTCCTTTTGAGTTTTTTGGTTATGAAGGGGTGGAAAAATTACAATCTGCACCTGATAATACCTGAAAACGATTTATTCGTCCACGAGAAGATACGGTTAACAAAATATATGTGCTGTACAAATCGTGAGTTATGTATATAATAAGTCAGTTCTGTGTTGACAGGTTTGTTAATGATTCCTTTAAGTAGATTTATGGAGCATAAAAAGACATGGTAGAGCAAAAAAACAGTAAGGAAGAAAAATTTAAGTTTGATTTGAGTTCTCCGGAGTTATATCTGAACAGAGAGTTGACTTGGCTTGAGTTCAACTGGCGGGTACTGCACGAAGGGCAGGATGAAAGAAATCCTCTCCTTGAGCGGCTTATGTTTGTTGCTATTGTTGGCTCCAACCTTGATGAATTTTTCATGAAGAGGATCGGCGGCCTTAAACAGCAGATTGGTGCTGGAGTCAGGACGCTTACTGTTGACGGGCGGACACCTTTGCAGCAGATTCGTGAATGCTATGCTGTGGTCAGAGATATTCTTGGTCAGCAACAGACACTTGAGGAAGAGTTGTTGCGGTTGCTGGCCCAAAAAAGCATAAAACTTGTTAATTATCAGGAGTTGAGCAAAGCACATCAGGGCTGGGTTGATGGTTACTTCAAGGCAAATATATATCCTCTTCTTACTCCTCAGGGTATGGACCCGGCTCATCCTTTCCCGTTTATCTCCAATCTTGCCCTTAACCTCTTAGTTTCCACCAGATTTCCCAATGATGACCATATTTTTCTAAATCGGATCAAGGTGCCGGTTGGTATCGGTATGCCCCGGTTTATCCGGGTTGACCAGAAGCACACATATGTACGGTATGAAGATGTTATTGCCAATAATCTCGGTGAGATCTTTCCAGGTATGGTCATTGAGAGCTGCGAAAGGTTCAGGGTAACCAGGAACGCTGTTGTTGAAAAAGTTCATGAGCAGGCCAATGATCTGCTGGCAGATATTGAATCCGCACTGAGAGACAGGCGGTTTGCTGAAATTGTCCGCCTTGAAGTCGGTAAAGGGATGACCACCGTCCACCGGGGGATGCTGGCTGCCGAACTTGGTATAGACGAAGAAGAAGATGTCTTTGAAGTCAACGGTATTATGACCAAGTCTGATCTGCTTGCCATTGTTTCCATTGATAAACCGGAACTGCATTTTCCGCCCCATCATCCGGTGGACCATTACAAACTCCTCGGTGATGCCCCTAATATTTTTCATATTATTCGTAACGAAGGCCCGATTCTTCTCCAGCACCCGTATGAATCGTTTGAGTCTTCGGTGGAGCGGTTTTTAAGGGAGGCCAGTGTTGATCCCAAGGTGTTGGCAATCAAGATGACTCTTTACCGCACCTCAGCAGATTCAAGGATTATCCAGTACCTGCTTGATGCCGCTCAAAACGGGAAACAGGTGGCGGTGGTTGTTGAGCTTAAAGCCAGATTTGACGAGTCGGCAAATATCCACTGGGCAGGCTATCTTGAGCAGGCAGGTGTTCATGTGACCTACGGAGTTGTGGATCTTAAAACCCATTCCAAGGTCATTTTTGTTATTCGCCGTGATTATAAGGGGTTGACGAGGTATGCCCATATAGGTACCGGAAACTATCATTCCGGAACTGCCCGGATGTATTCTGACCTTGGTCTGTTGACCTGTGACCCTGATGTTGGCCATGATCTCACCGAGCTGTTTAATTACCTGACCATGGGATATGCCCCGGTCAGGAAATACAAGAAACTGCTTCCATCTCCTAATCTTCTCAAAAAAGGGTTGTTAGAGAGAATTGAGAGGGAAATTAAACTTCATAAAAAAGAAAAAGGCGGTTTGATTCAACTCAAAACCAATGCCCTGGAAGATAAGGATATTACCAAGGCACTCTATCTTGCCTCCCAGGCGGGGGTTCATGTGGACCTTATTGTCCGCGATACCTGCCGGCTTCGTCCGGGGATAAAAGGACTCTCTGATAATATCAGGGTTATTTCCATTGTCGGGCGGTTTCTTGAACATACCCGCATCTATTATTTCAGAAATTCAGGACAGGAAGAGTACTTTATTGGTTCTGCAGATATTATGAAAAGAAACCTTGAAGACCGGGTGGAAGTGGTTACTCCCATTGAGGGACAACAATTAAGAGCGGAACTGAGAAAAATCCTTGATATTCAACTCTCAGATAAGCGTAATGCTTGGGAAATGCAGGCTAACGGGTCTTATGTCCAGTTGCAGGCGGAACCAGGGGAAGAGCAACGGGGCTGTCAGGAACAGTTTATCGCTCTGGCGAAAGCAAGGCTTGTTGAAGCAAGAAAAATATCCAAGAAGCTAAGCAAGAAAAAGATTGCCAAACGAAAGAGGAAGTAATTAACGGGCCATGGTTTCAGTTGTGTGGGTAAGGGGAAGAATATTTTAAAAGGAGGGTCTTATGAGCATAGCTCCTGTGCATAATCTTGGTCTTGAGCTGGTGCGGGTTACCGAAGCTGCTGCTTTGACCTCTGCCCGCTGGGTGGGTAGAGGGGACAAAGAGTCTGGAGACAAGGCGGCTGTTGATGCCATGCGGATCAGCTTTAATTCAGTTGCTGTCAAGGGGACTGTGATCATCGGTGAGGGTGAAAAAGATGAAGCCCCCATGCTGTATAACGGTGAGGAGGTTGGATCGGGAAGCGGCCCGGAAATGGATGTGGCTGTTGATCCTGTGGAGGGAACCAGGCTGCTTGCCTTTGGTCGTCCCAATGCCATCGCCGTGGTTGCCATGGCACCCCGGGGAACCATGTTTGACCCCGGGCCTGCTTTCTATATGAATAAGTTGGTTGGCCCTCCGCAAACAAAAGGGAAAATTGATATCAATGCCCCCGTGGCTGACAATTTGAAAAATGCTGCTGAAGCCCTCGGTAAGGATGTTGATGACCTGATGGTCTTTGTCCTTGATAAACCGCGTCATCAGAAACTGATCAGGGAAATACGGAAGACCGGAGCCCGTATTCAGCTCCATACAGACGGAGATGTGGCAGGGGCATTGATGGCGGTTGTCCCTGATACCGGGATTGACCTGATGATGGGTACCGGCGGCACTCCGGAAGGAGTGTTGGCAGCCACTGCAATCAGGGTCATGGGAGGGGAGATGCAGGGTATGCTTGATCCTCAGTCTTTAGAGGAAAAAGAACAGGTATCAGAAGCAGGTTATATACTGGAAAGAGTTATCACTCTTGACAAGCTGATAGGCAGTGATGATATCTTTTTTGCTGCCACCGGCATCACCGGAGGCAGTTTCCTGGACGGGGTGGAGTATACAGGCAAAGGAGCCAGAACATCTTCCATGGTTATCCGTGGTCTTACTGGTACGGTCAGACTTGTTGAGGCTGAACACAGCTTCGATAAACTTATGAAAATAAGTTCCATTAAATATGACTGAAAATAGTGGTACAGCGGTGAAAAAAATATAGCAGTAACCATTTGCTTGACGGGATGGCAGATACTGATTAGATGTTTTTGGGATTTACTGTATCGGATAATCAAAGTTTTTTTGGTAACTATTGAAAAAAATCAGGAAGGAGAAAGTATAATGGTTGTACCGTCAAGAACAAAGTTGGCCAATGCCATTCGGGCACTCAGTATGGATGCCATTGAAAAATCAAAATCAGGTCATCCCGGAGCCCCTTTGGGTATGGCTGATATTGCTGAAGTAGTCTGGAATGATTTCCTAAATCATAATCCTGATAATCCCAACTGGCTGAACAGAGACAGATTTGTCCTCTCTAACGGTCACAGTTCCATGTTGCTTTACAGCCTCCTCCATTTATCCGGTTACGACCTTTCCATTGATGATATAAAAGCGTTTCGCCAGTTGCATTCAAAGACCGCTGGTCATCCGGAATATAGCCTCACCCCCGGGGTTGAAACTACAACCGGCCCGTTGGGGCAGGGGATTGGCAACGGGGTTGGCATGGCTCTTTCCGAAAAGATACTGGCAGATACCTTCAACAAGGGTGATCTTAAAATAATTGATCATTTCACCTATGTCTTTCTGGGAGATGGCTGTCTTATGGAAGGTGTTGCCCAGGAAGCCTGTTCCCTGGCCGGAACCCTTGGTCTGGGAAAGCTGATTGCCTGTTGGGACGATAATAATATCTCCATTGACGGTGAGGTGGGTGGTTGGTTTACCGAGGATATTCCTGCCCGTTTTGAGGCATGTGGATGGCATGTTGTCCGGGATGTGGACGGTCATAATCCCGGGTCGGTGCGGGTCGCCATGGCCCTGGCACAGGCACAGACTGCCAAGCCAAGCCTGATCTGTTGCAGAACAATTATCGGTTTTGGTGCTCCCAATAAACAGGGAACTTCATCTTGTCATGGTTCGCCCTTTGGCTCTGATGAGATTGCTGCGGCAAGAAAACAGTTGAATTGGCCACATGAGCCTTTTTTTATTCCTGAAGATGTCTATCAGGGATGGGATGCACGGGAAAAAGGGGCAGAACTTGAGGAAAAGTGGAATCTGTTGTTCGCGGAATATTGTGATAAGTATCCTGAGCAGGGAGCAGAACTTAAGCGAAGGGTTAATGGAGATTTGCCGGATAATTTTGGGGATGTGGCTTCCGGGTTTATTTCCGGTCTTGAGGATGAGGGCAAAGACCTTGCTACCCGTAAGGCTTCCCAGGTGGCTCTTGAGAAGTATGCATCAATGCTTCCGGAGATGCTGGGTGGTTCTGCGGATCTGACCGGTTCCAACCTGACCAACTGGTCAGGAACCGTGAATATTGAACCGGGAAAATCATTCACCGGTAACTACATTCGCTACGGGGTTAGGGAATTCGGCATGACTGCCATGATGAATGGTATGGCATTGCATGGCGGTTTTATTCCATACAGTGGTACTTTTCTTGTTTTTTCTGATTATGCGAGAAATGGTATCCGCATGGCATCCCTCATGAAGCAGCGGCTGATATTTGTCCTGACCCATGACTCAATCGGGGTGGGCGAAGACGGCCCAACCCATCAGCCGGTGGAGCATGTGGCAAGTCTGCGACTTATTCCGGGGGTGAGTTTGTGGCGGCCGGCGGATACCGTGGAGACGGCGGTTGCCTGGCAGCAGGCTATTGAGCGGAGAGACGGGCCCACCTGTCTTATTTTGTCCCGGCAGACCCTTCCCCATCACCGGAAAACCCCCGAGCAGGTTGCTAATATCAGCAGAGGTGGTTATGTTCTTGCCAGTGGCGGAGAAAATCCCCAGGCAATTATTATTGGCACCGGTTCCGAGGTGGGGCTTGCCATGAAAGCTGCTGCTCTTCTTGAAGAAAAAGGACATGGTATCAGGGTGGTTTCAATGCCGTCGCTTGATCTCTTTGAGGCACAGGAACAGTCATACCGGGATGAGGTACTGCCGCCGGCGGTCACTGCCCGGGTGGTTGTGGAGGCTGGCCGTTCCAGCGGCTGGTATAAATATGCGGGTAGTAACGGCAGAGTGATAGGTATGGACAGTTTTGGTGAGTCAGCACCGGGGGAGATCCTCTTTGAATTCTTTGGCTTTACCGCTGACAAGGTTGCTGATGTTGTGCTTGAGGTTATTTAATGTACATTCCTTAGATAAGAGCTGTAAAGGATCTCGCCATGAGAAGAACAAAAATAATAGCAACACTTGGGCCCGGTACTGACCGTCCCGGTATTCTTAAAGAGATTATTGCATCCGGTGTGGATGTGGTTCGCTTGAATCTCTCCCACGGGGACAGTGAAGAGCATTTGCATAGAGCCAGTCAGGTTCGGCAGATAAGCAAAGAGCTTGGCCGTCAGGTCGGTATCATGGCTGATTTACCGGGGTCCAAAATTCGTATAAGCGGATTCAGGGACGGGCAGGTTGAACTGGTGGGAAAAGCCCCGTTTGTTCTTGATCCTGATATTCCCGACGATGGAGGAACCGATCATGGGGTTGCTCTTAACTATCCTGATCTTGCCGATGACCTTTCAATTGGTGATGTCCTCTATCTTGATGATGGGCGTGTTGTTTTTGAGGTCGACAAAATAGAGGAGAAAAAAATACACTGCCGGGTGCAGGAGAGTGGAGTGCTTTCTTCCCGCAAAGGTGTTAATCGGCAAGGTGGAGGGCTTTCCAGCCCCTCTCTCGGAGACAGAGGCAGGCAGGCCATGCAGCTTGCCGTGGATATTGATGCGGATTTTGTGGCAATATCCTT
>CAZEMY010000046.1:0-11373 GCA_964513405.1 uncultured Desulfobulbaceae bacterium | reverse complement strand
TACCCTGCACAGAAACAACTTCGACATTTACCTTGGCAGGGTAAGCGAACCATGCCTGCAAGAGGTAATCCTGGCTTTGGATAACGAGCCGGCAGAGATCAAACCGGGCTCCCTGCTCTGGTTTTTCCGCCATATGGAGGTGGAAACCGGCTGGTATTTCAGCCGGCAGGCTTACCCTGTTCTTATGGATGCCTATGAGACAGCCGTGCAGTCCGAAGATGACGAGATAACCGTATCATCTTTACGGATAATCCTTGATGGTCAACCGGTTATCATGCCGGATATCCATTTCGATGAATCTGAGTTAGAAAGTTTTTTATATGCAACTCAACCCGATGACAGTCTCCTGTCCCTTGCCGCAGCCGATGCCGGGGAGGAAGAATCTGTCCAGGCACTGGTATTTGCTGTTGGTGCGTCCTCTTCGGGA
This sequence comes from uncultured Desulfobulbaceae bacterium, assembly GCA_964513405.1. GTDB lineage: Bacteria > Desulfobacterota > Desulfobulbia > Desulfobulbales > Desulfobulbaceae > DRLX01. The sequence goes on along the minus strand of CAZEMY010000046.1, from coordinate 10,946 downwards.
AAAGAGAGAGTTAAAGCCCTTACCTGCCATATAAAAACTTATATAGAAGACGGTTATCTGCTGGTTGACGGTGTTTGTGAGGAAAACCCCGGTGAAGACTGCCAATGGTTTTTCCGCTGGTCAGGAGGGAACTGGTCGGTTTCGGCAATTAAAGAAGAGTCCGGCGGGAAAAATAAAAGGTTCTGGGCGGTTTTCCCGGTTGAAGAAATACCTGATAACGAAAAAGGGAGTCTAAATGTCCGCATTCTTGTCTCAGGATAATTCAAGCAAGAAATACGAAAACGGACATTGGCAGTCCCTGTTACGGTTTACAAAACAGTCAAATACCCGTTTCATAAAAGCTAAACTCAACCAGCCTCCTCCATTCGGGATACCCGACCGGCAAACCGTTACAGAGCTGTTGTCTCTGACTGGTAAAGACGACGATCACAGGGAAATATTAGAAAAACATCTCCTCTGTGGTCTGCTGCTTACTCCGCTTAAAGAGCGGGAAAACTGGCCGGCACAGGTTATATCCCTAATCGGGCATCATCTTCATGGGGCTGATTGTAAAACCATCCTTGCTGCCACTTGGTGGAAAGTCCCCATCCCTGTGGTTCATGGAGAAACAGGCAGGCTGGTTTTCATGTTGTTTGCCGAAATTGCCACCGGGCATGGTTGCCACTGCCTGACTGACCCTGCACCGAATGAGGACACGAAGAAAACAATTTCAACCGCCCTTGCCACCGGCAGTCCGGGTAACGGTTTTCTCTACTGGTTTCTGCAAAACAGCCGGGAAAAACCTGTCAGCGGGAAATCTCTGGGGTTGCCGGTGGGACTTGGGGCATATTTTTCGGCAGGTAAGCGTAGACTCCGAAATCCAATTCCCTGGCCGGCCGGTCTCTACGCCACGGGGGAACTTGCCCCGGATATGAGCCTTGTTAAGGTTGACCATGTTGACAGGAAATTTAAAGCCGTAAAATACGAGGTCAAACTGTTTCTTGTTCCTGCCGGCACAGGTTTATCCAACTTTTGGGAGGAGAAGATTTTCGAGCAGAAAACCTTTGCAGATGCCTGTTTTGCCGCTGAACTTCATATCGGCGGTATCCCGGCGGATAAGTACGCCCTCTATAAGAGCGGTCTCCATTCTTCGGAACAGTTTTTTGACCGTTTGCATCAACTTCCTGAATTTGAATTAATATTATCTTCTGAACAGGGAAAAAAAATTTTAAAAGAAGTGGTGGGTTCCCCAAAGAACTGGTTAAAAAAATTAAACGATGCCTGGGGGAACTGCATCCGGCTTTCCCGGCAGGGAGAAATGTTGGCTTCCCTTTTCTACCCGCAACAGATCATTACCCTTGTTGATGACAGTACCCCTGAGTTTAACTTTGTCCTCTTCGAATGGTGCCTGAACTGTTTTGCTTTTTTTAACCATAGCGGTCAAAACCAAAAGAGTGAAGAATGGGGTGAGTGTCTTGATAAGTTACAAGACAAGGTGGACAGAAAAGAAATCACTGATTTTTTAAATAAACGCTTTGTTTCACAACGCTTTAACCGTTACGACTTCCGCCTGGAACCACCGCCTGATTTCAAAGAAATATTAACCAGGGAAGAAAAGCGTCACCATAAGGGGGAAAGCAATTATCTACTGGGGGCATTGTATGGCACCCTTGCCCAGAATTATGGTTTTTGCGGCAATTACGACGGGCTGAGAGCAACAGTCACCAAGGCAAAAGAAGCCTTTGCAAGAAAACACCAGTCTGAGGCGAAAAGAGGAGATAATTATCTTGTCTACGGAATGCTGGATAATCAAAGGTTTAAAGATATAATACCTCTATTGAACCTTTATCTCGATATAGATGATAATGCTGCCCCACGGGACTGGCTGAATTATCTCCTTAAGCTTATTGAAAATAAAAAGGAAACATCTTTCCTGATTGCTCTTATAATAAGGGTGCTATCCGATTATGGAAAAGCCGGTTTTGTTGATAAGTCATTTTTCCCGGAGCAACGCTTCTCGCCGGGGCAACTGATTGCCGGTATTATAGGGCAGTCCGGGCATCCCTGGCAACTCTCTAACCTCAATCTGGGACGATTTTTTACCTCGGTCGGGTTTGAAGGCGTATCTGATTACCAGCTCGAACAGTTGTTTCGTCACAGTTTGGCAATCTGCGGGGATGATGACAAAAAAAGTACGATGTACCCCATGGCTCTGCTTGCCATGAGCGAACTACATACCGCCGGGCTTGCCGGGGAAGAAGATTACCGGAAGGTTATGGAGATAAGAGAGTGGCTTGCCACAACTGATTTAATCCATGCTTCCCATTTTCAGCTTTTTGTAAACCACCAATATCAAGATGACGGTGAAAAACTGCTTGATCTGGTGAAACAGGAACGACAACGGCTTTTTCCATTTAACTACAGATAAGAACAGGATTATTACCCTGAAATTAAAAAGAGAGGAACAAAACCATGCCGGAATGAACGGCGAGCCGATGAAAGCCGATAAATTTGCTGAAAAACTGGCAGAATATATTGATGATTTTACCATCGAAACTGAGCGGAAACCAGAAGACAAATCCAACTGACAAGATGACAGGGGGCAAAAAATAAAATGGCAATAAAAGCACAAAGATACACCTTTAAATGCCGCTTTGAAAGCGAGGCTCACCTGCCCGGCTATCCCGGTTCTACCCTGCGGGGAGCGTTGGGCTGGTCATTAAAGAAAACGAGCTGTGCCCTCAAACATCGGCGGTGCCATGGCTGTCCGCTTAAAGAGCAATGTGCCTATGCCTGGATTTTTGAAACCGAGCAATACTGCAATAAAAACGGTCATGCCATAAACGCCCGCCCCCACCCGTTTGTTATCCAGCCCGCAGAGATGGCAGGCTCAAAACAGATAGGTGAAACACTTCTCTTTTCCATACTGCTGCTTGACCGGGCTGTTGATATGCTGCCGATTATTGCCTATACTATCAATTTTATGGGAAAATCTGGAATCGGTTCCGGTCTTCGCCACGGTATGGGAAGATTTACCCTTGAAGAAGTTACAAGTGGAGAAAAATCGGTTTATTCGCCGGCGGACAATACCGTTTATAACCATAAAGACGACAAAAAAAACAGCATAGAGCTGCTGCCGGAGAGCAAAAAACAACAGCCCCGTACCGTTACGATTACCATGCAGACTCCACTTCGCCTTAAACAGAAAAACAGGTTAGAGCAGAAACTTCCCTTCCATGTTCTGATCAGGGCATGTCTGCGCCGCATGTCAGCCCTGGAAAAAGCCTACGGCGGTGGTGAACCTGAACTTGACTACCGGGGGTTGATTAACCGGGCGGAAAAGATAAAAACGCAACAGAACAAACTCCGCTGGCAGAATCTCCACCGCTGGTCCAACCGGCAGGAGAAAAAAGTATCCTTAAGCGGAATCGGCGGTTCAATCAGCTATGGCGGTGATCTGAGCGAGTTTATGCCCATTATCAACTACGGCAGCGAGGTGAATATCGGTAAACAGACGGCATTTGGATTGGGGAGAATGGTTGTTTCCTGATTTTCAGATGATTTTCAAAAAAATAACGAAAAAAATATTTTCCTGCCCGTAAGAAGAGATAGAAGTACAGGTGCGGAATATGTCCATCCCATAGCTCCTTTCTCCCTGCAAAAACAATTTTGGAGAGAATTATGATACCTGCGGAAACAATGGAAGAAAACAGGCAGACAGCCCTTAAAGTAGCCCTTGCCGGGCTGTTGCACGACATGGGTAAGTTTGCCCAGGGTAATATGGAAGTAACCCGTCAGTATATCAATGACAACGCTGACCAATACCAGCCGTTTAATAAAAAATCAGCCCGTCATTCCCACATTCATGTTATCCATACCGCCGCCTTCCTTGAACAGTATGCAGACCGACTGCCGGTTCAGTTTAATCAGAGCTGGGGAAAAGGTGATAGCCTGATCAACCTTGCCGCCGGACATCATAAGCCGGAAACTCCCTACCAGTGGCTTATTGCCAGGGCGGATAGAATCAGTTCCGGTCTGGACAGAAACCGGTTTGAGGAGGGAGAAAAAATTTCCTTTAAGAATTTTAAAAAGACCCGTTTGCTCCCCATCCTGGAACGGCTTGACCCGGATCAGCGTGACCGGGGTGCAATAACAGGCAAGGATTTTAAGTATCGCTATCCTTTGCTTCCCCTGTCTGCCGGTTCAATATTTCCGGTACAGGCAGAAGCAAAATCCATACAGGCTGACCCGGAAGCAGAGTATGGCAGCCTGTTCGCGGAGTTCATAAAACAGCTTGCCAGTCTTGAAGATAAAAATGGTGATATTGAACTTTGGGCCAACCATTTCAATTCGCTTCTGCTCACCTGCACAGCCATGATTCCTGCGGCACGGGTCGGAGATGTTGTCCATGATGTCTCCCTGTACGATCATTCCCGGACAACGGCTGCGTTTGCCACTGCCCTTTACCGTTATCATAATGATACTGACACCATGGCTGAAAAAAGTATTAATGATGACGATCTGGAAAAATTTCTTCTTATCACCGGCGATTTTTACGGTATCCAGGATTTTATCTTTTCCGGTGGGGGCGAAACCGGAAAATTTCGTTCAAAACTGCTCAGGGGCAGGTCATTTTCTGTTTCCATGTTTTCTGAACTGGCAACTGATATGTTATGCCGCAGACTTGGACTTACATTTTTATCCACCATATTCAATGCCGCCGGTAAATTTACCATTATTGCCGCCAATACCGAAAAAAGCCGGGATATAGTGGAGGATGTGAAAAACACCATCAATGACTGGCTGTTTTCAGTTTCGTACGGACAGGCTGCCATGGGTATTGCTGTAACTCCTTGCCGGCAGAGTGATTTTTACAGTGGTTTATACGGGAAACTGCATGACCGCCATGTCCAGGATATTCAGGCTGTCAAGAAACAACGACTGGATTTTTCCCGTTACGGCGGAGTGGCAAAAGACTATTTTGATTCCTTTGATAACAGCCTTGACCGTCCCATTTGCGGTTTATGTGGCAAGCGGGCTGCCGAGGCAGAGGCATCAAGGGATTACAAGGTACTAAAAAGTAAAGTGTCCGCCTGTGCAGTCTGCCGGGACCATGTCATGCTTGGAACCGGGCTGGTCAGGGAAAAAATAATTGCGATAATCGATAATCAGACGGTAAAAGGGGCAGGGGATGAAGGGATAGGCATGCTCCGCCCTGTTTTTGACCGTTACCAGCTTGTCTTTGCCAGTAATCTCGGCAAGTTGGACGGGAAACATCCAATTATTAAAAAATACCAGTTCAGAGTCGGGACGGGCGGCAATACATTGAGTACCGTCACCATGCAGCCCTTAAATGGTTATGTTCCTCTTTACACAGAGGCGGATGAACACGATGACCGTCTGCTGGCAAGTCGTCGTGATGAAGATAAAACCCTGGAGATGATTGACCAGATAAGAGCCGGTGATCCTAAGAGCTTTTCCCATATTGCCGTTGCTGCAAAAAATGATGACCAAAACCAAAACAAAAACAAAAACAAAAACAAAAAAAGTTTCACAGGTACCGAAGCCATCGGGGTGCTCAAGGCGGATGTGGACAACCTGGGTTTGCTGATGGGATGCGGCTTACCGGAAGAATGGTTCAGTATTTCCCGAATGGCGACCTTGAGTCGTCAGCTTGACAGTTTCTTTTCAGTCTATCTGCCTGATCTGTTAGCCGGAGAAGAAAAGTTCAAAGATGTTTATACGGTCTTTGCCGGCGGGGATGATCTTTTCCTTATCGGTCCCTGGAACCGGATGGCATATCTTGCCAAATATATCCGGACAAGGTTTGCGGAATTTGTGGCTGGTAATAAAAAGATCACCTTTTCCGCCGGGATAACCGTCCATAAACCCCATGTACCTGTGAACAAGATGGCAGCGGCGGCAGAAGAGGCTCTGGAACAGGCAAAGGAGAGGGAAGGCAAGAATTCAATAACCATGTTTGAGCAGAGTGTGAACTGGGATGAATTCCACGCCTTGTTGGAGAACCGGGATGCCATGCAGTCCTGGCTCGATGAAAAGAAATATATAAGTGCTTCCATGATGTACCGTTTCAATCATCTGATTACCCTTGCCCAACGGATGAAAATTGCCATGGCAGGGAACAGGGTTTGCCTTGATGACCTTGATGCCATGAAGTGGCGGGCCATGTTCAGCTATTCTCTACAACGCAATCTCGACTCCTCCCTAAAGGATGAATCCCGGCAACGGGCCCTGGCAGAAGTGGGGGTAATGGCTGGCTGGCTTGATAAATATGGCGGAGCAATGCGGATACCCCTCTGGCATCTGCTTTATGACCGGCGGTAATATTGTTTAAAAAGTTGTTACTCAGATAACACCAATAAAAAGCAGATAACAGGAGGAGTATTGATGGCTGAATTAACATTATGGAAAAACAGGGAAACAGGGGAACTTGACCCATATCTTTTTTCCAGAGATGCGGATGAGTTTGCCCGGCAGATTAATGAAGATAGTAAAGATTCACGGGGAAATACCAACAAGTGAACCCAGCTTCGCAGGTTTTTTGATGAAATAATAAGGCTCAATACCTTGGCATCAGATAAGGACAGTGAATGGAACCTTATTCTTCCCCAGGTACATATGGTGGTGGCAAAGGTGGCGTATGCCAAGGGTCGCAAGCTGGTATCTGAAAAATTTGTCAGACATCTTCGCAGTGGTATTGAACAGGTGAAAGATCCTGAAGATTTAAAGATACTTGCCAGTTATCTCGAAGCATTTATGGGATTTTACAAAAGCTACAACAATAAATAACCGTTTGCCATGAGGAGCAGATAATGAAACTTGTCAAGATTAAAGAGATATCCGGTAAAATCATCCTTGAATCCGGCCTTCATATCGGCAGCGGTGACACCGAAATGCATATTGGCGGTACCGATAACCCGGTGGCAACCCATCCCCATACCCGTGAACCGTATATTCCCGGCTCATCACTCAAGGGCAAAATCCGTTCCCTGTTGGAGATCCGTTCAGGTTTGATGGGAAAAACCGGGGGCAAACCGGTGAGTGGCAAAGACCTTGCTGGCATAAAAGGTGAAAAACGGGAAGAAGCCTTGAAAATCCTTCGCCTTTTTGGAGCAAGCGGGGCAGACAGCGACCACATGATCGAGATAGGTCCCACCCGTGCTTCCTTTGCAGACTGTCCGTTGAGCAGGGAAAGCGTGGAGATGGCAAGAAGCAATAACTGGTCACTTACGGAGGTAAAATCGGAAAACACCATTGACCGGATCAAGGGAATTGCATCTAATCCCCGTTTTTTCGAGAGAGTACCGTCCGGGTCCACCTTTGATTTCAAAATTACCCAGCGGGAGATGGAAGGAGATGAAGATCTGCTTGATTTTCTCTTTGCCGGCATGAAACTCCTTGAATTAGATGCCCTGGGCGGTTCCGGCAGCCGTGGTTATGGCAGGGTTCGTTTTGATCTTGCAGACGACAAAATGAAAGACAGGTTTGCCGGAATTTCTCCATTGACCTGAAAAAACACCATACTCAGGGGAGATAAAACATAAAATGAAAATATACAGAATAACTGTCAAACCGGTATCTCCTTTTGGCACACCGCTTAAAGGGGATACCATTTTCGGTCATTTCTGCTGGCAGGCAGCGGAAAACCCCGATCTCTTACAGGGCGGGCTTGAGGATTGTCTGTCCACTTACCGGCAGGAACCTTTTGCTGTATTTTCCTCTGCCTGGCCATTACTTTGTGAAAACGGGACAGATGTGTACGCCCTGCCCAGACCGGCGGGGATTGATATTGCTCCATCTTCTTCTTCTCCGGCGGATCGCAGACAGCGGATAGTTCAGCACAAGGCGGACAAAAAGAAAAAATGGTTACTTGTCGATTCTGAGCTGGCCGTAAATCTTACCAGGGAACGGTTTAAAAGCGACTCTCAGCTCTTTGATCTTTTTATGGAAAACCATGATAATGATTCCGTCGGAGACCTGCGTCTTCTGCCTGAAAATGAAAAAAGGCTGTCCTCTCCCGTGGTACAGGCCCATAATGCCATCAACCGCCTGACCATGAGCACCGGCAGTGGTGAGTTTGCCCCTTTCTCCCATGATAATATCCAGTTTCTGCCCGGCCTTGAGCTGATTATTTTTGTGGCAGTAAACGAAGCCGTATTGGGGAGGGAGCAGTTGCAGAATGGGTTTGAAAATATAGGTTCCTGGGGGTTTGGCAGGGATGCCAGCAGCGGTCTGGGCCGCTTTACGGTTGCATCCGTCCTTGAGCAACCCTGGCCGGTGAACGGCGGGGGCAGTAAGGGATGCTGGACTCTTGGCCCGTGTGTACCCCAGGCGGATTCGTTTTCTCTTTGCCACGCTGTTCCCTTTACCCGTTTTGGCAGACATGGCAGCACCCTGGCACGCTCTGCCAATCCTTTCAAAAAACCGGTCATAATGGCGGATGAAGGGGCAGTTCTCTACCCGCAGGATACTGCCGATATTTGGAGAAAACCGTATATAGGCACGGCTGCCGTCGGGGTTTCCGCTGTGGATGAAAAAACAGTAACCCAGGGATATTCCCTGTATTTACCGGTTTGATGGAGGCGTTGAAGGATATGAAGAGTAAAACATATTTTTACAGGTTAAAGGTAATCAGTCCGCTCCATGTTGGCTGCGATAAGGTCTATGAACCAACCGGTTTTGTGGTGGATGGAGACAGGAAGCGGTTGATTGCCTTTGACCCCACCCTCTTTCTCGGCACTCTGGAAGCGGATAAACTAAAGAAATATTCAGATATATGCCGCAAGGGAACCGCAGAGTCCATCCTGGAGATATATCGTTTTATCAACCAGAACAAGGATATTATCCAGGGCGGGGAGGTGGCGGTTTCTTCATCTTTTGTTGAACATTATAATAAGATATTGGAGCTTATGCATAGAGACATCCAGCAGGAATTAAACAAGTTCCTGATTGACAGAACCGCCTTTGAACCTCTTTTTGCCCGTCCCTATATCCCCGGCTCGGCAATCAAGGGAGCATTGCGGACAGCGATACTTAATCTTCACAACAATGGCAGCAACAACCCCCGGTTCAGTGGACAGTATGCTGGTAATGATCTACAGCAACATTTGCTTGATTATAATAACAGAAAAATGGAAACCGACCCTTTCCGTCTGATAAAGGTAAGTGATTTTCAGTTGATCGGCAAGGCGGACAGAAAAATTGTCTATGGGGTGAACAAAAAGAAAATCCCTTCCGACAGGGAGGCGGCTCCACCACCTCAAATATTTGAGGTGGTGGAGCCGGGAGCCGAGTTTATCGGCACCATAACCGTACAGGAACCCCATACCCGGGCGGAGATAAAAAAACCGGTTAGCATGGCAGAAATTGAAAAATCTTTTTCCTTTTACAGGAGAGAGATGGCAAGGGAAAAGCGGGAACTTGCAGCCATAGGTTGTAAATTTGATTTTCCTGAAAAAAATCCGGAGAATAACAGCCGTCTGTTGCGGGTGGGCAGGCATTGTGGTGCCGAGAGCGTTACGGTTGCCGGTCGCAGAGATATAAAAATCAAAGGGAAAAAAACAAAATTCCTTGACCACGCCACCATCCTCTGGTTGGCGGCGGACAGCAGCAAACCAAACAGTAACCAGGGGCTGCGTCCTTTTGGCTGGCTTTATCTTGCTCCGCTTGACGATAATGAGAGGGCAGAAGTTAAGAAAAGTAAGCTGAGGGAATTTTCATCCTGGCAGGATAGTCAGCAGGAAAAAATAGAGAACCACCGGCGGGAAATTAAAAACCTTATCCGCCGTCGTGAAGAAGAGAAACGGGAACGACAGATAGTTGCAGAGGAAAAGCGAAGAATAGAGGAAGAACTGAAAAAATATCCCTGGCGGGAATTTCTTCCAGATTTTGACAGGATAAACGATTGGGGAAGTCTGAAGAGCATGGTTCTTGAGGCTGAAAAGGTGCAGCAGTATCAGGCGGAGCCGGAAGTAGGCCTGGCGGTGGCGGCGGTGGCTGTCCGGGTGGCAGATAGATACCGAAAGAAGACATGGAATCGCAAGCGGGATGAGATTGTTTGCCAATGGCTTGCGGCTTCAGAAACCGGATGGGACTCGCAGGTTCATTGTGCCGCTCCCCTTAAGGAATCAGCTTCTGATGCTGATTTGCTTGCCCGCATATCCGCATTAAAATCGTTTAATGATTTCAGACGGGAGAAAATACAGATCAGAAAAATAGATAAAGAGTGTGCCATTGCCCTTAAGAATAAATTTTCGCAGTGGGGACTAAAGAAAAACAAAAAGAAAGCGGAAAAGAAAGAGTTTGATGCACTGGTAAAGCGGTTGAAAACGCTCGATTGTTAAATCTCAATCGCTGTGGGTTGAATGGATTATATCTCTCGTTAGATCGCTCTGCGGTGTAATGAATGTTCCAAGCTGGTAACACCGCAGAGCGGATGTTACCGATACACAGTTTAGCATACATCGTAACCCGTGGTAATTCGGCCATTATTGATCAGTACCTCGCCCGTCGGGACGACTGGTTGAGCGAAGAGATTTTATTGTCGAAACACTGCCTTTTAACTTTCGTCAGATGCAAAACGCCACGACCTCGTAACAAATAAGGGGGAATCGTGTTACGGCGAGACAAAAACAAGTAAAACCGAGCAGTTACGCTTTGTTTTCCCCGATTTTTTGGACTGGAGGTCGTGGAGTTTTGTTTTGCCAAGTATAATCAGGTGGTTACGCTACGCTATCAGGTGAGAAGCCGGGCTGAAAATTTCCCGGCAGGCCTTTTTGGGGTAGGTGGTGGAATTTGCCCTTGCAGTTATTTGTTTTTGCTGTATAATTTAGGGTAGGAGTCTGGAACATTGCCCCGATTCGAGGGGATTGAGACTTTTTTTTATAAACAATGCCACAATTACGCATAAAGCGTCTGGAACATTGCCCCGATTCGAGGGGATTGAG
>CAZEMY010000045.1:0-11470 GCA_964513405.1 uncultured Desulfobulbaceae bacterium | reverse complement strand
CTGGTGGGGAGGCCGGAAAACTCACGGAGAAAATATTTTAAGGACAATGAAACAAATAATAATCCGTAAAGTGGTAATAAGAGATGTTGACAGATGCAGTGAAATAGAAAAAATATCCTACGGAGCAGAAGCTGCGAGCAGAGAAAAGATATTAAAGAGAATAGTTTCCTACCCGGAAGGGTTTGTTGTTTTGGAATTAGATGGGGAAGTCGTTGGTTTTATTAACTCCGGGGCAACTCATAATGTTGACCTTTCTGATGATGAATTTAAAGATTTAACTGGTCACGATCCCAACGGGAAACATATTATCATCCTATCAGTGGTTGTCCACCCTGATTTCCAGGGGCAGGGATTTGCCCGTCGCTTGATGGAACATTTTATACTTGAAATGAAAAAAATGGACAAGGATGACATTGCTCTGATCTGTCTGGATGAGCTGATAGATATGTACAAAAAATATGGCTTTCAGTATATTTGTGTATCTGCTTCAGTTCACGGTGGGCTAAACTGGCATGAAATGGTTCTGCCGCTTTCAACGGTATGAATTAATGAGCATATTTTATTGTGTTTATGGTAGTGTTTGCTTAAATTGTCTATTCAAACATTTAAGGGTATACATTTAATGTATCGGAAAAACAAAGTTTTGTGAGAACAATTATCAATAAAAGTTGTTTGAACAGCAGAATATCGAACAGGTAGATAGCGTAGACTTCGAGCGGAGACTCCGAGGAATTTCGAATGGTGAAGTAAAAAACTTCTATATTCGACATTCGATATTCGACATTCGAAATTCGTTTATATTTTTTCTGCCCGCAGGGCATTATGTTCTACCAACCCGTGCCGGGGGCATGGGTGTATATAGGCGTAGATTTATAAAAAACGGAGAGAAAAATGCAAAGAATCAGAAAGGCGGTTATTCCTGTGGCTGGGCTGGGGACCAGATTTTTACCGGCAACCAAGGCTATCCCCAAGGAGATGTTGACCATTGTTGACCGTCCCACTATTCAGTATATTGTTGAAGAGGTTGTTGCCTCCGGCATCGAAGAAGTTATTCTTATTACCAGTACCGGTAAATCTGCTATTGAAAATCATTTTGACTATGATTTCCAGCTTGATACGGTTCTTCAGAAGAAAAACAAGGCTGCCTTGAGGGAAGAGTTAAGTAATATTTCCAACCTGATTGATGTGGTCTCGGTTCGTCAGAAGGAACCTCTGGGGCTTGGTCATGCCATATGGATGGCCAGAAATGTGGTCGGCAATGAACCCTTTATGGTTTTATTGGGCGATGACCTGGTTCGCAGTGAGATTCCCTGTTGCAAGCAGATGATCGAGCTATATGAGAAGGTTGGAAAATCAATTGTAGCCATTCAGAAAGTTCCCATGGAAGAGACCTTTCAATATGGTATTGTTGAGGGAGTGGAAACTGACCATGAACGGGCCTGTCGGGTGTTGAGAATGGTGGAGAAACCGGCTCCAGGCACATCTGATTCGAATAAGGCAATTATTGGCCGTTATCTGCTTATGCCTGAGATTTTTGATATTCTCGACAAGACCACTCCCGGCCATGGCGGGGAAATCCAGCTTACCGACGCTCTTCAAGCTCTTTCCAATCGACAGGGAATGTATGCTTATGAGTTTATTGGTGATCGTTATGATGCCGGTGATAAGTTGGGATACCTTAAAGCCATAGTTGATTTTGCCCTTGACCATCCTACCCTGGGTGAACCATTTCGTGGTCACTTATGCTCGATCTGCCAGGGATCAGGGGACAGGGATCAGGGGACAGGGAAATAAAAAAAAACGAAATTCCGAAAATGGTTTTCTACGAAGTAGCTGTCGCCGCACCTCTGTTTAACACTTTAACCTATGAGCAGCCGGTTGAGTGTTCATACAGACTTTTACCAGGGGTACGGGTTCTTGTTCCTCTTGGTAATCGCCTTGTTACCGGGTTTGTGATGGGGGAGGCTGATCCTTCGCTACTGGCTGCGAGGGATGACAAAAGTAGAGATAACAAAAAAAGCAGAAAAATTGTTATCCGACCAATTATTGATGTCCTTGATGGACAACCCCTTTTCCCCTCAAATCTTCTTCCTTTGTTTCGTTGGCTCAGCAATTATTACCATTATCCCATTGGCGAGGTAATTAGTACCGCCATGCCCGGCGGTATTAATGTTGGCAGCGGTCGGGTTATCCGCCTGAGTGCCAAGGGCAGAAATCAGATTGATTTTTTAAAGAGCGATCTTGATGACAAAAAAAATAAAAATAAATCTGCTGATAAAGGCTGGTTAGACGAACTTTTTGCAGATAATGTACTGGGGGCAAAAAAAACCGCCTCTCTCTGGCGGAAAATAAAAATCCAAAAGAAATTGAAAAAATGGGAGGGGATGGGGCTTATTGTCCTTGAGCAGGTTCTCTGTCGGGAAAAAGTCCGCCCTAAAACCGAGCTGGTTATCTCGCCGGCAGCAGGCCTTGAAGATATTTTTTTAAGGGCAGGTGAAAAGGGAATTGATTATCTGCTCATAGCCATTGAGGAGATATCCAGGGAAAATATAGGCAAGGCTGAAAAAAACCTCCTTAAAAAATTTTTATATCTTTACGCTAACCAGAGAGGGCAGTCAGTTCCAAGGCGGGAACTTGCAAAGATATATTCATCAACGGCCACCGTACTAAAAAAATTAGTTGCCAAAGATATCCTTCAACTCGGAGAGAGGCGGGTTTATCGTAACCCTTTTGGCGAACTTCCCCGGGCTGTCAAGCCGGTTCTAAAACTGAGTGGAGAGCAGGAACAGGTATTGTCGGTTATTTATCCTGCCATCGAAAAGCAGCAATTCAGTCCTTTTCTGCTCTTTGGTGTTACCGGATGCGGCAAGACGGAAGTGTATCTGCGGGCCGCTGAAAAAACTCTGGCGATGGGGAGAAGTGTGCTGGTGCTGGTTCCGGAAATTGCCCTTGCCTCACAGATAGAGGCTCATTTTTATGCCAGATTTAAAGAGCAGTTGGCAGTTCTCCACTCGGGCCTTTCAGGTGGAGAACGGTTGGATTCCTGGCAGCGTATCCGGAACGGAGATGTTAAAGTGGTTGTCGGAGCCCGTTCAGCGGTGTTTGCCCCGCTTATCAATCCCGGTCTTATAATTGTTGATGAAGAGCATGAATCATCTTACAAGCAGGATGACGGTCTCCGATATAATGGCAGGGATGTTGCGGTGTTGCGGGCAAAACAGATTGGTTGCCCTGTCATCCTTGGTTCGGCTACTCCCTCGGTGACCAGTTACTCCCACGCCAAAGACGGTAAATATACTCTTCTCACCATGGAAAAAAGGGTGGGCGGCGGGAGAATGCCGACGGTAAAAGTGGTGGCATTAAACAAAACTAAAAAAGCCCAAAAAAAAACAAAATCCCGTCCAACTCTGTTTTTTTCAGATTTTTTAATTAAAGCTCTCAAAGATAACCTTGTCGCAGGCCAACAAAGCCTGCTTTTTGTCAACCGCCGCGGGTACGCTTCCTTTTTGTTATGCAGGGACTGCGGCTTTGTGATTCAGTGCCTCCACTGCAAGGTTTCCATGACCCTGCACCGTAGGGCTAATCAGCTTGTCTGTCATTATTGTGGTTACACCCTTAATCCTGATATAGTCTGCCCGGGCTGTAATAGCGGCAAGGTAGTCCCCCTTGGTCTGGGATCAGAGCGAATAGAGCGGGAAGTAGCAGAGTTAATGCCGGAGGCAAGGATTGCCAGACTAGACAGTGATACTGCCAAAACAAGCAAACAATACCTTGCCATTTTAAAAGCGGTCAGGGAAGGGCAGGTTGATGTCCTGGTTGGAACCCAGATGATCGCCAAAGGACTTCATTTCCCGTCGGTGACTCTGGTTGGGGTGGTATGGGCTGACAGCGGTCTTGGCATGCCGGATTACAAAGCGGTTGAGAGAACCTTTTCTCTTCTTTCCCAGGTGACCGGCAGGGCAGGGCGGGGAGAACTTGCCGGCAGGGTTATTGTTCAGACCCATCAGCCGGATCACTATGCGGTTTGTTATGCCAGAGACCATGATTATGCCGGCTTTTATGAGCAGGAGATATTAAACCGGCAGGAACTGTCATATCCGCCATTTTCCCGCCTGGTAAATATCCGCCTCAGCGGCAGAAAAGAAGCGGAGGTACACCAGGCAGCAAAAAAAACCGGGGAATTACTTCGTCTCCAGGTTGGACAGACACAAAAACAAAAAGATCTTCCGGTGGAAATCCTTGGCCCTGCTCCCTCACCGCTTGCCATGTTGCGGGATCAGTATCGGTATCAGATTTTATTGAAGTCCAAAACAACAGGATTACTGCAACAGCTTTGCCTGCTTCTCCTCTCCGAAAAAAATCGTATTTGTCCGGCATCGGTACGCCTTCATATTGATGTTGATCCTGAGAATATGATGTGATGTAAAAAAGGAAACGAAAAGAAAATGAAAAAGAAAGGACAACCATGTTTTCTTTAAAGTCATTCGCCAGACCGGGCTTCACTTTTATTTCCCCCTGGCTGCTTGCCGCCGCAACTGGATTATTGGTTTTGATTGTCGCCACCTTTGCGATAAACAATATGCAGCGGGAAAAGCGGGTTATGCTCAATGGTATGCTCCAGAAAGGTGTTACCATGATCAGAGTTATTCAGTCAGGGGCAAAATCTTCGTCAATTGCGGAGAGAAGAAGGGGAGTGCGGATACCGGAACCGTGGTATGCCCATGTTCAGCGGGTAATTAATCATCTTGCCGCTGATCCGGATATTTTTTTTCTTGCCGTAACCAACAGGCAGCAGGAAGTGCTGGCACATAGTTTGCCGGTAACCCGGGGCAGTATCATTAATATTAATATACCGGAGATTTCCACTCAGGCAAATATTGCGAACAGATTCAGCTATAGAATTGTTAAAGCTAAGGGGGGGGAGCGATATTTTGAAGTTGTCCATACCTTTATCCCTTTTCAGCCTGTAAATACTCCTATCACCCTTTCAGGGTTGGGACTACAGCACTGGTTTTATGGCAACAATGCAAATAAAAACAACCAGCCTCTCCATGATAAATTTAAAAATGATGACCAATATGTTATTGTTGCTGTTCTGAATATGAGAGAGTACGATCGTGCCATTGAGCAGTTACAGTTTCAACTGATAATGCTTTCTCTGATTATGCTGCTGGTAGGTGTCGGTGGCTGGCTTTCCCTGTCCACAATGCAGGGCTACAAGGTATCACAGAAAACCCTTGCCGGCATTCAGGCATTTACCAGTTTGCTGGTGTCTAAACTTCCCGTCGGGATTATTGCCACTGATAAAGATGGCAGGGTGGCAACCTGGAATCAGGTGGTTGTCCGCTTGCTCTGTATTGAGGCAAAGCAGGCCGTGGGTAAAAAAGTAAAAGAAGTTCTCCCCGGTATTCTTGCCGATTTTTTCCATGACTTTAAAAAGACTGACACTATTTTTTGTCCTGAATCAGATGGCCAGGAGATTCAGATTGATGCCTGTGGTAAAGCGGTGTCTCTGAACTGTTTTCACCTTGTTATCACCAACAGTAAGGGGGAGCCTGAAGGGGAGGTTCTTCTTCTTTCCAACATGACCGCTCTAAAAAATATGGAGAAAAAAATGCGGGAACAGGAAAGACTGGCGGCAGTAGGTCGTATGGCAGCCGGGGTTGCCCATGAAGTGCGTAACCCACTAAGTTCGGTCAAGGGGCTGGCGTTATTACTGCAGGGGAAATTTTCAGAAAAGAGTGCAGAGAGAGAAGCAGCAACCATGCTTATCAGAGAAGTTGAAAGGATGAACAGGACTATTTCGGAGCTGCTCAGCTTTTCCAGACCTGCTCCGCTTGAAACCACAAAGGTTGACCTTGCTAAGCTGATAGAGCGGCAGGTCAGATTACTAAAAGCGGATACGGCAAGTGATGCTGTCAGGTTCCACTTAGAGATTGATACTGATCTTTTGCCGGTGGCAGCTGATGCGGATCGACTTAATCAGGTTATTTTTAATATTATTTTAAACGGTGTTCAAGCCATGGGATATGGCGGAGAGATGATTATAACGGCCTGTAATGACTACGACTCAAACATGGTTGTCGTTACGGTTACAGATACCGGGGTGGGTATGGATGAGGAAACCATGGCTCAGATTTTCTTCCCATATTTTACAACCAAAAAAGATGGAACTGGTATTGGTCTTGCCATTTCCCAGAAAATTATTGCTGAACACGAGGGTACTATTCAGGTAAAATCCACCCTTGGGTATGGAACTGTGATAACGGTTGCTCTGCCTGTTTATGCCCTCGGAGCTGAAAAAATCGGATAAGAGTTAGTTGTAGCAACTGGATATTTGAAATAAGCTGGTTCCCGTAGGTCGGGTTAGCGAAAATAAGAATGAATATAAAAAATACGGTGAAGTGAAAATAACCGAAAAGTACCGACACAGCAATGCCTTAGCGTAATCCGACAACACGGTGAGAGTCGGATTACGCTAAAACCTTGCCATTACATATTTTTTGGGTTTGATTGTAGTCTTTTCTGTTTATCATCTTTTTGCGTTTTACACGCTAATCCGACCTACGCACTAACACACCCAGCCACGCTGGTAACACCGCTTAAGAGGTGTTACCAGCGAATTATGGCTTATGTCGAATATCCGGTGTAGAAAGAACCTCCTTGACTAAGTTAAAGGCGTACTGATAATGTATGAGACAGGAATTATTTTCAATATACACCCCTGAAAACAGATTTGGAGGTATGTTTTATGGAAAGTTTTAGAGGTCAATTTTTGATCTCAACTCCACAGATGCCTGACCCGAGGTTCAGGGAACAGGTTGTTGTAATATGTGATCATAATAAAGATGGGGCCATGGGGGTTGTTATAAATAATCCCCACAAGGAAATCACCCTTGTTGATATTTTTAATGGGGCAGGAATTTCACCCCCTAAACAGATTGTTTCCCCGGTTTATATTGGCGGCCCGGTTGGTGTGGCAGACGGCTTTGTCATATACAAAAAGGTTTCTGAATATGAAGAAGATAAAGAAAGCTATTCCATGCGAATCTGTGATGACATTTTTTTATCCCGGGACTTAAAATTGCTTGAAGATATTGGCAAGGACAAAGGGCCGGATGACTACTTATTCCTGCTTGGCTATGCCGGTTGGGGGCCGGGACAGCTTGAAATGGAGTTGATGGACAGCGGTTGGCTCATCCTGCCGGTTGATTCGGAGATTATCTTTAATGTAGATGACCAGTCAAAATGGAGAATGGCAGCCTGCCGATATGGAATTGATATTTCCATTTTTGGTGATGTTGTCGGTAATGCGTAAGTTTATCGAGGACAGAAATCAGAAGTCAGAAGACAGAAGACAGAAGACAGAAAGTTAAGGTTTCTGACTTCTGGTAAGGTGATATAAGTGATAGAAACTCAGGATGTTGAAGTTGAGGAAATTTTTAAATGTACCCGTTGCGGTTATTGTTGCCAGGGGGAAACTACAGTTTCTCTTGATATTGACGACCAGAACAGGATGGTTGAAGAGTTAAACATACCCCGTAGTGCAGTTGAGGAAAAATACTGGAGGATAACCGGTACTGTTGTCCAGATGCAAATAGTTGACAGCCACTGCATTTTTTATGATGAAAATAATGGATGTGCTGTCCATTACGGTCGTCCCTGGCGTTGTGGACAGTGGCCGCTCCACCCCAGCATAATTGATGATGAAAATAATTTCATAACCATTAGCGAGTCATGCCCAGGTATCAACAAAGAGCTTGGTTATAGTGAGTTCCGGGAAAAACTTAACTTTTTACTTGAATCGGAAAAAAGGATAAAATGTTAAAATATCCAAGAGGATAAGTTGGATTATAAATTTATTTTTCTGGGAAAAACCAGAGAACAATATATAGATGCGGGCATAAAGGATTATGCCAATCGTCTTAACAGGTTTGTTCCGGTTGAGATTATTACCCTTAAAGAAAAATATAGCCTTAACGGTAACGACGCAGCTATTAAAAGAGCCGGAGCAGAATTATTGCTGAACCGGGCCGGGAAAAACAGTTTCAGGGTGGCTCTTGATGCGGGTGGCAATCAATATGACTCTCCGGGACTGGCAAAAATGGTCTCGGACTGGCGGAATCAGTCAATATCTTCTGTTTTTTTTCTTATTGGCGGTCATCTTGGTCTTCATCGTGAACTTATCAAGGCAAGTAATGTGGTCTGGTCATTGTCAAAGTTGACCTATACCCACGAAATGACCAGAATGATTGTCCTGGAACAGCTATATAGGGCCTGGACAATCAATGCCGGTCATAAATAACATAAATAGGGAAGTGCTATTGCACATATTCATCTTTTAACTGTTTGCTATCAGGGTTTATTTCGCTTATCGGCTCAACCGGATACAGTATGGGAACGGGAGCAGAGGGTGATATATCCTTACTGTATTTGCTGTAAAACTTATGGGAACCATATCTGCCTACAAAGGTCATGTATTTTGCCCAGAATGGGTTAATATCATATCTGTGAAAAAAAGTTGCACCACCTGTTAAATCAGGTGTGTTTAGAGATTTTATGGCTGCTTTAGTACAGTAAAACAGAGCATCCATATCATTTGGCATGTAATCTTTTTTTTGAAATGTCCAGCTGAACTGATACGGAGCCATTACTATTTCGGCGATATTTTTATCCTGTTGTCTTGCCCTGTTAAGGGTAACATGGGCAACCGCGAGCTTGCCATTTTCCGGCTCTCCCCGTGCTTCGTGGTATATATTTAAGCTCAGCCAGAGCAAACCTTCAAGAAAACACATGGTTCATATCTCGCATTTTTTTATTTTTTATTTTTTATTTTTTATTATTAGGAGCTTGTCCGAGAATAGGCATTTTGTTCAAAATCAAGGCATTTTCAAAAAATAAGCACAGCCATATAGGTGATATCGGAGTCTACGCTTACCTGCGAGCATTATTTTTTTAAAATAACGCAGGGTTTGGGCAGGTAAGCGAGGTACGAGACTCCGAAATGACATTCTCGGACAGGCTCCTAGCGATTAGTCAACAGATAATTACTAACCGCTAATAATAAAAATTCTTAATCCTTTTCCTTCCAGTCCGGTCGCAGAGACAACTCTGTGAGCTGTTTCCTTGAGACCGGAGCCGGAGCCTCGGTGAGCGGACAGGCAGCCTTCTGGGTCTTGGGAAAGGCAATGACATCGCGGATGGAGTCAGAACCTGTCAGGATCATCATTAACCTGTCCACGCCAAAGGCAATTCCGCCATGGGGCGGTGCTCCGAGGTTCAATGCCTTTAAGAGAAAACCAAACTTTTCTTCTGCTTCCTCTTCATTAATCCCAAGGGCCGCAAAAACTTTTTTCTGTATATCTCTCTGGTGGATACGAATAGAGCCGCCACCTATCTCATTGCCATTTAGAACCAGGTCGTAGGCCCTGCTTTTCACCTCGCCCGGATTATCTTGCAAGAGGTCAATCTGGTTCTCAAAAGGTGCGGTAAAAGGGTGATGAATTGCAGCATACCGCTTCGCATCTGCATCATACTCAAAGAGGGGGAAATCCGTAATCCAGATAAAATCAAATGAATTTTTGTCGATGAGGTCAAGTCGTCTTGCCAGCTCCAATCGCAGTTCAGACAGCACCTGTCGCACCGTACTCAAATTATCAGCACCGAATAAAATAAGGTCTCCTGGCTTGGCATCAAGGGCTTTACCCATGCTTGCCAGCTCTTCTTTTGTGAAAAATTTTGTGATTGGTGATTGCCACTCATCTTCTTTTATCTTGATCCATGCCATGCCCTTTGCCCCGAACCTTGAAGCATATTCGGTGAGATTGTCGAGGTCTTTACGGGAAAAACCAGCACATCCTTTGGCATTGATGGCCTGGACGGATCCACCTTCTTCAATAATGGAGTTAAAAACCTTGAACCCGCAGCCCCGCAGAGTTCCGGTGAGATCAATCAGCTCAAAGCCAAAGCGGGTGTCGGGGCGGTCATTGCCAAACCTTGCCATGGATTCATCATAACTCATCCGCTTAAAAGGTGGTGCAAGGTCAATATTGCGGGTTTGCTTAAACAGAGCCACAATCATCTGCTCACTGATATTGATTATATCATCTTCGTTGACAAAACTCATCTCCATATCAATCTGGGTGAATTCCGGCTGGCGGTCGGCACGGAGGTCTTCATCCCTGAAGCATTTGACAATCTGAAAATATTTATCCATGCCGGCAATCATCAGCATTTGCTTAAAAAGCTGGGGAGACTGGGGCAGGGCATAAAAGCGTCCTCCGCTGACCCGGCTGGGGACAAGGTAATCCCTGGCTCCTTCCGGGGTGGAACGGGTGAGCATGGGGGTTTCTATTTCCAGAAACTCATTATTGCTTAAAAAGTTGCGGATTGCCAAGACAGCTTTGTGACGCATTATAAGCTTATCTGCCATTTCCGGTCGCCGCAGATCAAGATAGCGGTATTGAAGACGCAGATTATCAGAGATATCAACATCCTCATCCAGAGGGAAAGGCGGGGTCTCGCTGATACTCAAAATCTCAAGTTCACTGACCAGAACTTCTATCCCGCCGGTCTTTAATCTTGGATTTGCCATATCACCCGGCCGAGCTTCAACTTTTCCCTTTACCGCCAGCACCCACTCGGAACGGAGCTGGTGAGCCTTACCATGTACTTCGGGGTTAATCTCCGGGTTGAACACTATCTGGGTTATACCCCAGCGGTCACGCAGATCGATAAAGATAACCCCACCATGATCGCGGCGGCGGATTACCCAGCCCATCAGGGTTATTTCCTGGTTGAGATGGCTGGCATCAAGTGCGTTACAGTTATGGGTTCTTGATAATGCTGCAGATGTGTTCATTCGTCTTTGCTCCACTGTTCTTGGCGTTGTTCGTAATTGGTTTCAGATTAGCAGGGGTGGAATATTTTCCGCCCCTACTCCCGGATTGAAATCATTTCTATTAGTTTGTCGGTTTGCTCTTCTATTGAAATATTTAAAGGAAAGTTAACCTGTTCCCTGTTTTCCATGTTACGAAGTAGTGCCTGTTTCCGGCTCAATTCATCTTCCCCCACAATCAAAACAAAACGACTGTTTGTCCGTCCCGCCTGTTTCATTCTGGCTTTCAGGCTCCGATCGCTGTAATCCATGGCGACTTTGATGCCGCGAAACCGCAGGCTCTGGATTATCAGACATCCGTATTGTATTGCATTGCTCCCTAGGGCAGCAATGAAAATATCCATGCTCTCTACCAGTTGGGGCTTATTTTTCTGCTGTTCCATGAGCATGGCAAGTCGTTCCATGCCAAGGGCAAAACCTATCCCCGGCAAGGCAGGCCCGCCGAGTTGTTCAATCAGGTTGTCGTAACGACCGCCAGCTCCAACTGCCGCCTGGGCGCCAAGATCACGGGTAATAAATTCAAAGGTTGTTCTGGTATAATAATCAAGACCTCTGACCATAAACCGGTTTTTT
>CAZEMY010000044.1:0-11498 GCA_964513405.1 uncultured Desulfobulbaceae bacterium | reverse complement strand
TGAGAGGGACTTCAAAGATAACCTTGCCAACAGACAAAAAACTCTCCCTTAACTGCAGCCATCTTGAAATAACCGGCTCCAATCTTAAACCACAAAACCTTACTCCTGTAACCCCATTTGCTGACAGCGACAATATCATTCATATAGCTGCCCGGGAAACAGAACAGACCATTTTAATTTCCTGGAAAATGAAGGCCGAACAGCCAATGGCAACCTCCAATCTGATCTCAAAAGAGGGCATCACCCTGGCCGGTTTTTGGCATCCCGTCCCTGACCAGGACATGACCTACGAACTGCATGCCACCCTGCCTGATGGTTTTGACGGAATCAGTGAAGGTGAACAGGTAGAAACCGTTACGGTTAACCAGACAAGAAAACTTAAAACAAATTTTCCCTGGCCGACCCGGACAATTAATTTTGCTGCCGGCGACTATATAGTACGCTCAATCCAGGTGGGCAAGGTCACGCTTTACAGTTATTTCTTTCCGGAAGACGATCATTTAAGCGAAGGTTATCTCAAAAAAGGAGCAGAGTATATCAGGCGCTACGAAAAACTGATCGGCCCCTTCCCGTACAGCCGCTACTCCATTGTCGTAAACCGGCTGCCCACCGGTTACGGGATGCGGGGATTCACCCTCCTTGGTCAGGCTGTAATAAGACTGCCTTTTATTAAATATACCTCACTTGGCCATGAAATTCTTCACTCCTGGTTTGGCAACAGCATTGGTCTTGCCGAAAACAGCGGCAACTGGTGTGAGGGGCTGACCACTTACCTCGCCGACCAGAGCTATGCCGCTGATATGGGCAAGGGAGCGGAGTACAGGAAAAATCAGATTCTTCGCTACCATGCCTTCGTCCATGATGACAACACCATGCCCCTTGCCGAGTTTGTCGGAGCAAGTCGCAGCCAGCCCATGGCAAAAAAGATCAGGGCCATAGGTTATAACAAGTCCAGCATGGTTTTCCACATGCTTAATAAAAAAATAGGTGAAGAAAATTTTATCAGGGGATTACGGATATTTTATGCCCGCAAAAAACATCAGCGGGCCTCATGGGAGGATATCGAAGACATCTTTTCCGAGGTGTCCGGTAATGATCTCAACCTGTTTTTTGAGCAATGGTTAACCAGAGTCGATACTCCCAAAATAGAAATAAAAGACATTGTCATTGGACAAAAAAATGGGCGGCCGGCTACCTCTTTTAATCTGATTCAAAGTAACAGAGAGAACATCCCTTACCTGTTACAGGTACCGGTTACAACAAGAACCATGGCTGGTATCCAAAAACAGATGTTTACCATGGAGCAGGCGGAACATAATTTTACCATGATTACCGATACCCTGCCCACCCGGATTATTATTGATCCAGATTATGATATGTTCAGGCAATTAGACGATGCGGAAATCCCGCCGCTCTGGTCATCTTTTCTCGGGGCAAAAGAAAAGTTTATCATCCTCCCTGATAACCCGCAGCAGGCAGCCACCTATCAGCCTCTGGCAGATATGCTTTTAAGGTATGGCGTACAAGTTACAACAGATTCTCAGGTCAGCAACCGACAGCTTGCTGAGGCAAGTTTTATGTTTGCCGGTGATTCAAGGCTTAAGCGAACTATTTTTGCAGGAATGAGTAAAAACAGCAATGAAAAACAACAAGAAGCCGGTTTTACCCTTAAAGTTCGCAAAAACCCACTTAACCATGACCATAACATGGTTATCATTGACGCCGATTCAGAAAAGGAAGTCAGAGCAGCAACACGAAAACTTCCCCATTACGGAAAGTACAGTTTTTTAAGTTTTTCAGGAGGCAGACTGGTTGAAAAACGAATTGATACATCAGAAAACGGGATAATCATCCCCCTGCTTGAACCACCAGCCGGTATGCCGGTCAGCCAGGTTAAAAGTTTTAGCGACATCATAAATGATATTAAAAAAAGCAGGATAATTTATGTGGGAGAAACCCATACCGATTACAGCCACCATATCCTCCAACTCCAGGTCATTCAGGCATTACACATAAAAAACAGCTCCGACGGGAAAAATAACAAACAACTTGCCATCGGTATGGAGATGTTTCCCCGTTCGGCCCAGCCGGTATTAGATGATTATATCAGCGGAAAAATCCAGACAGAGAAGGAATTTCTCAAGAAATCTAATTATTTTTCAGTATGGGGTTATGATTACCGGCTCTATAGGGGTATTATTGATTTCGCTCGAAAAAACAGAATCCCTATTATCGGCCTGAACTTAGAGAGAAATATCACCCGCCAGGTTTTCAGAAGTGGCGGTACTGACATTCTCTCTAAAGATGACAGGCAAAACATCCCGGACGAATTAGATCTTGCCGTTCCCGGTTACCGGGAACGGCTGGGTCCAATCCACGCTCACCATGCCAGTTCACCCGGTCGCAAGAAACCGGGATTTGCCGGTTTTCTTCAGGCCCAGACTCTATGGGATGAGACCATGGCTGAGTCAATCGCCAACTATCTGCAAAAAAATCCTGCAAAAAGCATGATAGTTATTGCCGGTAGCGGCCATGTTTACAAAGACAGTGCCATCCCGTTGCGGGTGGAGCGACGCATGCCCGGAGTCCGGCAGAGTGTACTAATCAGTCATAATGGTTTTACTACAGGTCAGGAAGTTGGCAGACAAGTTGATTATTTTCTCTTCACCAAACCGGCACAGCTGCCTCCGGCGGCAAAAATTGGAGTTGTCCTTAAAGAGGAAAGCAGAGAGAGCAGTGAAAAGCCTATTTTAAAAATCATGGAAATCAGCCCCCATGCCCATGGCAAAGAAGCAGGATTAGAGGAGGGGGATATTGTTGTGCGGGTAGACGGTGAAGCGGTTCATAAAATTACTGATATAAGAATCACCCTTCTTGACAAGAAAGCGGGCGATACGGTTGAGCTGGAAATTTTTCGGGAACAAGCGGGAGTGGGAAATAAAACAGTTATGATTACTCTTGAGCTTATCTCTGCCGGTTACGCTGGTAAACAAATGAAATAAATGGGGATCGCATCATAAGATGTCAGTGGATTTTTTGAAAAAAAAAGTGACTGTGCTACAATAATGAAAAGAAAGAAAAATCAAAACCGAACTTTTGCATGAAATATATGATTAATCGTAAGTCTATGAATGCAAATTAAATAGCTTAGACATATAATTTGCCATTCCTTATAGAGCTGAAATATGAAAATTTCCCATGCTGTATATGATAAAGAATTAAAAACAGTTGTCCCGCATCCTTTAGAAGATCATTTGACTGGAGTTGCCCGTTATGCCGAGGAGTTTGCTGAATCTTTTTCTAATGCAGACTGGGGAAAGGTATCCGGGTTACTCCATGACCTTGGTAAGGGTTCGGCTGAATTTCAGGAGTATATTAGCAAAGTAACTGGTTTTGAAGACCAGGGATATTCTGGTGATATCCCCAGGCGTGGCCCAAACCATTCAAGTCATGGTGCGGTTTGGGCCAGAGAAAACTTGCAGGGAGCCGGGAAGGTACTTGCATATCTCGTTGCCGGTCATCATGCGGGCTTACCTGACTGGTACAAAGAAATCGATGGAGGTCGTTGTCTGAGTGCTCGTCTGACAAAGGACGAAATAGATAAACTTCCTGAGTTATCTCCAAGGTGGCTACAGGAAGCGACTGATTCTATATCTTCCCCAAAAACTCTTCCGTGTAAGGATGGGATATGCAGGGAGATATTTCATTTATGGGTAAGGATGCTTTTTTCCTGCCTTGTTGATGCGGATTATCTCAATACTGAGATTTTCATGGATAAGGATAAGAATGTCAGGCGAAGTACTCACAAGTCAATCAGGGAATTGAACATAAAGTTTGCTGAACATATGAAATTACTGATTGCCACGGCGGAGCGAACCACCGTGAATATCCTCAGGCAGGAGATTTTAAC
This sequence comes from uncultured Desulfobulbaceae bacterium, assembly GCA_964513405.1. Lineage (GTDB taxonomy): Bacteria > Desulfobacterota > Desulfobulbia > Desulfobulbales > Desulfobulbaceae > DRLX01. The sequence goes on along the minus strand of CAZEMY010000044.1, from coordinate 7,588 downwards.
GGATTGTCAGAAGGCAGCAGGACTTGCCCCTGGTTTCTTCGGTCTTACAGTGCCGACTGGCGGCGGAAAAACCCTTTCAGGCATGGCCTTTGCTTTGCAACATGCACTGAAACATGACAAAACCCGTATTATCATCGTAATTCCCTACACTTCAATTATTGAACAGACAGCCCATGAATATAAAAAAATATTTGGCGAAGAGAATGTTCTGGAGCATCACTCAAGCCTTGACCCTGACAAGGAATCCATTGAAGCGAGATTGGCCAGTGAAAACTGGGATGCACCGATTATTGTAACTACCAATGTTCAGCTGTTTGAATCCCTGTTTGCCTCAAAAAGTTCAAAATGCCGGAAACTGCACAACATCGTGAATTCTGTCATTATATGTGACGAAGCACAGATGTTGCCCCCTGAATATCTTCGCCCGATCTTGACCGTTATGCAGGGCATGGTTGATTCTTTCAAGGTTTCCATTGTCTTGTGTACTGCGACGCAGCCTGTCTTAACGGGAGCAATTGGTTCAGGTATTACAAAATTCCATGGTATTGATTCTGATCAGGTGAGAGAAATTATCCACGATCCTGAAAAGCTCGGACAGAAGTTGCAGCGGGTTGTTGTCACGCAGGCAGGAAAATATGACGAGTGGGAAAAACTGGCAGATAAACTTGCCTCTTATCCGCAGGTACTTTGCGTGGTTAATACCAGAAAGGATTGTCTCGATCTTCATGCTCTTATGCCGGATGAGTCTATACTTTTATCAGCAAACCTTTGCGGTGAACACCGGAGTGCAATAATTGCCGGGATCAAGTTATATTTAAAAAACAATGAACCTGTCCGGGTCATCAGCACTCAATTGGTGGAGGCAGGTGTGGATATAGATTTTCCCGTGGTCTACCGAGCCATGGCCGGATTTGATTCCATAGCTCAGGCCGCTGGCCGATGTAACCGTGAAGGTGAATTAAAGAAAAACGGTAAAAAGATAAAAGGCAAGGTTGTGGTTTTTCAGGCACCGAAACTTGCCCCCCCTGGATTATTGAGAAAAGGGGCTGATGCCGGGGCAGAGATTATGCGTTGTTATCCGGAGGAATGCGAGAATCTTAGTCCTGCTGTTTTTCAGCACTATTTTAACCTCTTCTATGGCAATGGTGTGGCCAGTTTTGATCAAAAGGACATGGATTCACTGCTTGTAAAAGATGCAAATCGCAGTGAATTTCAATTCCGAACCGCTGCCCGAAAATTTAAACTTATTGACGATCAAAACCAGATACCGGTTGTGGTCTGGTATTGTGGAGAAAAAACAAGCGGTCAGCAACTTATCGGGCAGTTAAGGAAAGATGGCCCAAGTCGTAAATTGTTTCGTAAAATGCAACGATTTACGGTTACCATCCCTGAACACCAGTTTACAGAAATAAAAGATAGTGTCGTAGAAGAAGTGCAGGGTCTCTGGTGCCAGGCGGTTGATTATGCCTATGATGATACTTTGGGATTTGTTGGTTTGGATATGAACCCCAATGACGGGGCAATTTGTATATAAAGGGAGCTAATTCCTATGACAAAAAAAGAAAAAACATTCTGCCTGGAAGTGTGGGGAGATTACGCCTGTTTTACCCGACCTGAGATGAAAGTGGAACGGGTAAGCTATGATGTGATAACGCCTTCTTCTGCCCGGGCTGTTTTTGAGGCAATTTTTTGGAAACCGGCGATTCGATGGCATATTCGAGAAATAGAGGTATTAAATCCTGTTAACTGGATTTCAGTACGCCGTAATGAAGTTGGGGCTTTGGCTTCCAAACGATCAAAAGAGATTTTCATCGAATCAAACAGGCAACAACGGGCAGGTTTATTCCTGCGTGATGTCCATTATCGGCTTCATGCCTGGCTGGAGTATATTCCAGTTGCCAGGCGTAAGAAATCTTTTCAGCAGGTTCCTGTCCATCTTTGGGATGACGGAGAGAAAGAACAGATTCAGGAAAGCCTGTCTGCATGGCAGAATGCAAAGGATGAAACCCCCGGAAAATATCTGGCCATGTTTGAACGACGAGCCAGAAAGGGGCAATGTTTCACCCAACCTTATTTGGGCTGTCGTGAGTTTTCCGCTTTCTTTCGTCTTGTTGACCATCCAGACCAGGAAAAGACCAGACCAATCCAGGAAAATAGGGATCTGGGTTTTATGCTTTATGATTTGGATTTTACCGATCCTGAAAACCCGACCCCTGCATTTTACCGCCCTGAAATGATTGCTGGTCGGATTATTGTCCCAGCCTGGCAAAGTGAGGAGGTTCGCAAATGATCTTGCAGGCACTTTATGAGTACTACGAACGCAAGGCAGCCGAGCCGAATTCTAATATTGCTCCCATTGGTTTTGCCTGGAAAGAAATTCCTTTTGTCATTGTTATTGACAGGCAGGGTAAGGTTGTGGATTTGCAGGATACCAGGGAGAAAGATGGTAAAAAGCTGGTGGGGAGAAGTTTTCTGCTTCCAAAAGTAGAGGGGAGAACTGGCAAGAACTCCTGGGCAACAGCATGTTTGTTGTGGGATCATTTTGGCTATGTTTCAGGTTATCCGAAAGGGGAAAGCCAAAAGGATATTGTGAAAACTGTCAAGATGGTGGAAAAACAGCTCGATCTCATTTTAGATGAGGAGAGACAACAGCGTGGCATTGCGGAAGTCGTGGGCTTTTGTGAAAAATATGAAGATGATCCTGAGGCAACGATACAGAGCTTTGGTTCTTTTCGGAAACTGCTTTTGGGACTTCCTGAAAAGATCAAAGAAATTAGAGATGTTTCAGCAGCCATTTCGGCGTTCCAGAAGGATCATGATATGGCTTACAAGCAACTCGGGTCTTTTCAGAAAAAAATTAATACACTGCCATCTGCATTGCGTGCAGACGAGGGTGTTGCTGCGGTAGTTGCATTTTATGCAACAGCCGAGCATACAAAGATTGCGGACTTTGATAGCTGGCCGGATTGCAGAGAAATTAATGGCTGTAACCTCACCTTTCGCCTTGATGGGGATGCGGGCATCATTGCTGAGCGGGAGGCTGTTATAAACTATCAAAAGTCTGTGGCTTTACTTCCTGATTCAACTGATACTTATAATTCTTATTGTCTTGTTACAGGAAAAAGACAGGCTATCCAGCGTCTGCACGCTTCAACTGCTATTAAAGGAGGAGAAAGCACCGCAAAACTTGTTAGTTTTCAAAAAACATCAGGCTATGATTCATACGGAAAGGAGCAAGGCTTTAATGCTCCTGTTGGCAGATATGCCCACGCGGCCTATACCACAGCTTTAACAACCCTTCTAAACAGTGAAAATCGTATGCTCGTTGGAGATGCAAGCACGGTTTTCTGGGCTGGCAAGACAAATCAAATTGAGAATGATTTCAATCTGTTTTTTAACGAACCAGCAAAGGATAGCGACGATCCTGATGCTGGAGTGAAAGCAGTGCGTACTCTTTATGAGAGTATCCATACAGGGAGCTTTGCCGCAGAGAGCGATAACCCGTTTTATGTTTTAGGCCTGGCTCCAAACGCTGCCCGAATTTCGGTCCGATTTTGGTCACAAGGTACGGTTCTCCAATTTGCGGAGAAGATTAAAAGCCATTTTGATGATCTTGAGATTATCAGGTCTGGAAAAGATCAGGATTTCTTTTCTCTTCATAAATTATTATCCCATACAGCATTTGATTTTAAGGTAAGCAATGCTCCGCCCAACCTGGCCGGGGCAGTTATGCAGGCCATCCTTGAGGGAAAACCGTATCCAGTAACATTATTTCAACAATGTATGCGGAGAATCAGGGCAGAGAGGCAGGTGAATAGAATCAGGGCTGCCATCCTCAAGGCCTGTATTAACCGACAAAATCGTTATTATAAAAAAAATGAGAAGGAGGAAATATCTGTGTCACTTGATAAAGAGAACATGAATCCAGCCTATCGTCTGGGTAGGCTCTTTGCCGTTTTGGAAAATATCCAAAGAGCCCAGGGTAAAGAAACTATCCGGGAGCGTTTTTACGGGGCTGCTTCCAGTTCCCCTGTTTCCGTGTTTCCACAGTTGTTGAAACTGAAGAATCACCATCTTGCCAAATTAAAAGGAGGGGCTGGCATCTATTTTGAAACCATATTAGGAGAAATATTCAGTGGTATTGCAGAAATTCCATCCCATTTACCCCTTGATGCCCAGGCTCGCTTTGCTGTAGGCTATTATCATCAGCGGCAAGACCTGTTGTTCCCTAAAAAAGAAGATAAGGAATAAAGGAGAGAGTTATGTCTGAAGTTATAAAAAACCGTTACGATTTTATACTGTTTTTTGATGTTCAGGACGGCAACCCAAATGGTGACCCTGATGCCGGCAATCTGCCAAGGATGGATGCCGAAACCGGTTTTGGTCTTGTTACTGATGTGTGTTTGAAACGGAAGATTAGAAATTATGTCCACTTGGTTAAGGACGCAAAAAGACCATTTGATATTTTTGTAAAAGAAAAAGCTGTCCTGAATACACTCATTGACGAATCCTATGAAACAAAAGATGTTAAAAATCAGAAAAAACCTGCTGATAAAGTTGAGTCTGCAAGACAGTGGATGTGTTCTAATTATTACGATATCAGAACCTTTGGTGCTGTCATGAGTACAGGAAAGAACGCTGGTCAGGTTCGAGGGCCAATTCAGCTTACCTTTTCCCGGTCGGTTGATCCAATAATTGCCACTGAACATTCAATCACCAGAATGGCAGTAACCACTGAAAAAGATGCAGAAAAACAACGGGGTGACAATCGAACAATGGGACGCAAATACACCGTTCCTTACGCCCTTTACCGCACCCATGGTTTTATTTCACCCCACCTGGCGAGCCAAACAGGTTTTTCTGAAGAGGACCTTGAACTATTCTGGCAGGCTCTGCGGGATATGTTTGATCATGACCGCTCTGCTGCCCGCGGCTTAATGGGTACCAGAAAGTTGATTATTTTCAAACATGACTCAGCATTAGGTAATGCCTCCGCCCAGCAACTCTTTGAAATGGTGGCAAACCCAGAGTTGAAAGACCCTGAAAAGCCGGCAAGAGCTTATGCTGATTATACAGATATACAAGTAACGGGTGAATTGCCGACAGGTGTGTCTGTAGTGTAGTTTGAAGGAAACTCCTTTATGCATTCCCACGCAGAGCGTGGGAACGAGGGAGTACGAGTTTTGAACAAGGTGAGCTTCAAAAAAAGGCAGTTGTCCGGAAATTACGGACAACTTGCCTTGGATGGTAAAAATTAACCCATCTCTGATGGGTTTACTTGTCCGGCTTTTTATCAACTTGCTTATGGTATGGATGAAAACGAGGAGTGATTGCAGAAGATCTGAAAAACTTATGAAACAAGAGTTTACCGAAGACAATCTTCTCATGCTTTCTGCTCTTCAACATTTGTTGTTTTGCCCCAGGCAGTGTGCCCTTATCCATATAGAACAGCTTTGGGTGGAAAACAGGTTGACGGCGGAAGGAAGAATCATGCATGAACGGGTACACAGAGCAGGTAAAGAATCTCGTAAAGACAAAAGAATCGAATATGACTTGCCACTCCGTTCGCTGGAATTAGGTCTTACCGGAAGAGCAGATATTGTAGAGTTTTACAAAAAAGAAGGCATATGGCAACCTTTCCCTGTGGAGTATAAAAGAGGAAAACCCAAAAAAGATGATTGTGACAAGGTTCAACTCTGTGCCCAGGCGATCTGTCTTGAGGGAATGCTTGGGTTGGTCATTGACAAAGGTGCCTTGTTTTATGGTAAAACGCATCGGCGTTTAGAGGTCGTTTTTGATGATAGACTTCGTGACAAGACTCGTGAGAGCAGTAAAAAGCTTCATGCGTTGTTTGCATCAAAGAAAACCCCAAAACCTCAATACTGTAAAAAATGCAATAATTGTTCTTTTGAGACCATTTGTCTGCCAAAAGTATTGTCGAAGAAAAAGAGAGTTGCCTGTTACCTGGAGAAAATGTTGGCATGAAAAAACACTTGAACACTCTTTTTGTTACTACCCAAGGGGCGTATCTTGCAAAAGAGGGTGAAACTGTTGTTGTAAAAGTGGAAAAGAAGATCTGTCTGCGTCTACCCATCCACACTTTAGAGTCCATTGTCTGCTTTGGCAATGTTGGTGCCAGTCCGTTTCTTATGGGTTTTTGTGGTGAGCGCGACATTACGATCAGTTTTTTGACAGAATATGGCCGGTTTCTGGCAAGGGTTCAGGGAGCGATATCCGGAAATGTTTTGTTGCGTAGACAGCAGTACCGATATGCTGATGACCTTGATTTCTCAGCCGGGCTTGCGAGTTCCTTTGTGGTCGCTAAAGTGGCAAATTGCCGACATAACCTCAACCGTATTTTAAGGGATCACGGTGATCGTCTTGATATTGATAAAATCCGGGAAGCAATCAGGCGGTTGAGTAATTCCCTGAAGCGATTAAAGGAAAATTTGAAATTAGATATGGTTCGTGGAGTAGAGGGCGATAGCGGGCATGTGTATTTTCAGGTTCTGGATCAGCTGATTTTGAATAATAAAGATGATTTCTATTTTCATAAAAGATCACGCCGGCCACCTCTTGATCTTGTCAATTGCCTGCTGTCTTTTCTCTATACCATGTTGATGAATGATGTCCGATCTGCACTGGAGAGTGTTGGTCTGGACCCGGCAGTGGGCTTTCTCCATCGTGATCGACCGGGACGCTTTGGTTTGGCTCTTGATATGATGGAGGAATTTCGTCCCTGGGTTGACAGGATAGTGCTTTCATTGATCAACCTTGGTCAGGTAAAGGGAAGAGGGTTTAAGGTCAGTACGGGGGGTGGGGTAAGGATGGATGATGAAACCAGAAAAACAGTGCTGACTGCTTATCAGAAGAAAAAACAGGAAGTTTTGCTACACGCATTTGTGGATGAGAAAATGCCAGTGGGGTTACTTTTCCATACTCAGGCTTTACTGCTGGCCCGATTTTTCAGGGGGGATATGGATGGGTACCCACCTATGATTTGGAGGTAAGGATTGATTATGTTTGTTCTGGTGAGTTATGATGTGAAAACCAGTGATCCTGGTGGAAATAAAAGATTACGCAGAGTTGCCAAAGCCTGTCAGGATTATGGACAAAGGGTACAGTATTCAGTTTTTGAATGTATTCTTGATCCAGCTCAGTGGACAGTTTTACGCCAGCGTTTAATTGATGAGATTGACCCGATGGCAGATAGTTTGAGGTTTTACTTTTTAGGATCTAACTGGCATAATAAAGTGGAACATATTGGGGCAAAGAAAGCCATCGACATGGAGGGAATTTTGCTTGTATAATTGATGTGCGAACCCAAATCCCACAGTTAAATTCAGGGAGGTTCGCAATGTACGGTTACTATTTGAAATATTAGCTGATAATTGTATTTTAGTTTTATGGATACCCGTATGAGTATATTTATTTTTGTGGTTCGCAACAAAACCACATCTTTGCCAGTAATAGCACAGCATTGCGAGCTGGCAGTCGCCCCCCGTACGGGGGCGTGGATTGAAACATCTTCTGTTTTGATTACTCGTCCTGGTAAATCTAGTCGCCCCCCGTACGGGGGCGTGGATTG
>CAZEMY010000043.1:0-11552 GCA_964513405.1 uncultured Desulfobulbaceae bacterium | reverse complement strand
CCCATGTTGCAACAGTTGTTGTCGGCTGGACTCCCACGAAAGCATCCAGAAACTGTGGGGAATGTGTCGTTAGGATAATTTGGGATCTGGTGGCAGCGTCAACTGCATATTCTGCAACTAAAGGCAACATTGATGGATGCAGCCCTGTTTCCGGTTCATCAATGGCGATAACCGGAGCCGGTGACGGACTCGCCAGCACAGTTAACAAAAATAAAAAACGCAGGGTTCCATCTGAAAGCTCAGCTGCTGATTGCTCACGCTTTAGTGATTTCCACCTGACCCTCATTTGAATTCTTTGATCGGATGCGGGAGGAAAAACCAATTCTTCAAAATCATCTCCAAAGGCTGCCCGCATGGCCGAATCAATATCTTTTTTAAAATCACGATTGCCCGTGTAAAGTGTATGCATAACAGATATGAGATTTTGTCCATCGGGATCAACCCGATTTTCCATGCGAGAGATAACAGGCTGACGAACAGGGGCATCCTTGCTGGTATGCAAATCATGATAAACAGCAATAGATGCCAATTGCCGTTGAAAAGGTGGAATGTAGTGATTATTGATAAATGGCCCTGACGCTACTGAAAGAAGACTTTCCTCCTCTGATATAAACTCTTCAGGAGTAGTAAAAGTATTTGCCTTTTCATCAAAAATAACAGCCTGCTTTGAGAATCTTTCCAGAAACTTAAATGGCTTTTCTTCAGTTTTTTCCCTTAATTTAAGGGAGTTGGTCAAGAGTTCCTTTTCAACTTTATATGAACTCCCGGCCCCGAGCCTTGCCAATGCAAGTTCGTAATGTTCAGGGCCAAGCTTTCCCCCCTCAGGGGTTGATTCAAGGACAAATTTTATGGAAGCGGCAGCACCATCCCAAACAATAGGATCCATTCCACCCAACGACTGAATATACTTGCCGAGTTTACCCTGTGCTGATACAGAAATTAATTCCATTAATCGTAACAAATTTGATTTACCAGTCCCGTTGGGGCCAATAATCACATTGAGATCACCAAGAAACCAACTGACTTTTCGGAGAGAGCGAAACCCCGCAATATCCAATCGTGTAATTTTCATTATTTGTTTCCCTTCACTTAAAGAACATGCTAAAAAAATAATTGATTATCCTGCCTGTCTTTTCGGAGTTCCGCCCCTCTTCCTTACCTGCCCATTTTCTGCGTTCCAAACACTTTGTCTCGTTCCGCCCCGTCAACCAGCCAAAGCACGGTCATAGAGTTTACCGACCCCATATTCTTTGCGGCGTTGGAATTTCTCCCAGGAAGGTCCGATAAGCTGCATTTCAGGGAATTTCCTCTGAATATCCATGGCAATTTCCATCTCCTTGGTGCAGCCGGTCGAGTAAGTGGCATCCTTACCCGTCCATTCCGGCGGTACTTTCCCGCCCATAAGCTGGAAAGACTTTTCAACATCACTGACATTTTGAAAACGCCAGATATCAATCACCCCGGAACGCTGGAAAATTTCCCACATATACATTATATCATCCGCGTCCATCCCCTCTTCAAAATGCTCACCAGGATTTATAATAATCACATCGTCCATGCTTTCACGGAGATAACTGACAAAAACATCCAGGATTTTCTTTGCCATTTCGAGCTGTCCGGGAATTGAACCAACAATGGCTGAGTAAAACATACAGGTCTTCCCCCCTTCTCTTGCCCTGCGAACCTTTCTAATCAGCTGTTCAGCCTTCCTGCGCAGACTTGACTCAGAGAAACGGATGGCACCTGGATGACGAGGCTTATGGAGAATATCAATTTTACCTGGCCCATCGTCAATAATGGAGAGCAAGTCACGGGTAAACTGAAAATGATTCATAAAACATTCACGGCTTTGCCGACAACGGCAGATAACCATATCAACCTCTTTAAATGCCCTGGCAAATGTCACCGAAGTTAGAAGGGGGTTGAACGACTCCCTGGTTCCATCTGAAATGACCAGCAATTTATTGGAGGCGGCAAGTCTTTGTAACAATTCATTCTTTGAAATTTTTTGATTGGCAATAAAGTCCGCATCTTTTAGTAAAGGTTCCAGGACAGGGTCTTCAAGAAGGTCAAGATAGGAAATGCTGTGGAAGAAAAACCCGTGTTTCACGGCGAGGATTACCCTGATCCCCATTTTCATTAACTGACTTATAATGAGCAGATCACAGATAATCTGCCCGCTGCAAGTACCAGTCCAAAGAATATAAGGCTGTCTTTGCCCGGAAGAAATATCCTTTAGTTCATCGCAAAACCACTGCCACACCTCACAATCAATATTTTTGTTTTTATCCAGCAAATCATCAAGAGTCTTCGTGGTCGGTATATCCCCGTTTTCCCAGAGAGGAGAAATGGTTGAGAGAAGAAAGAGACGGCGAAGACGAATAATGTCCAACTGGTAGTCAAGTTCATCAAGTGTGTTGTTCTGCCTGAGATCTATACCTGAGAGGGAATTAAAACGATCTCTGAACCTGTTGCCTGTAAAAAAATCAAGGGCCCGCTGGTTATAGAGTTCTTTTTCTTGATCAAGAGGTCTTGATATCTCGCTGATGGTGGTAAAAACAGAAAGCATTCTCTTGATCATCCTGAACGGAAGAAGAACCTTGGAAGAAATTTCATGTTGAAATTTAATGGATAACAGAGAAAGCAGGTACTGCTGTTTAAAAGGGTCTTCGATCAGTTTTCGGACAAGCTCTTCCACCGCTCCCCAAACCTGCATATAGCTGGTGGTGAGGAGGTTATCCGCCTTCTTGCTGATAATAGCATCAAACAGCTTGTCTGAACATGGGTAGTAAAATGGTTCTCCATCCATGTGGACTATAAAGTTTAACTGTTCCGGAGAGGCAACAATATCCGGAAAAGGTTCATAGGCAAGGTGGTTTTCCGTAAAAAAATTTGTCAGCCAGGCATCCATATCCGGGTCTTCACCGTAAGAGTAACGGATAGCCGGCTTACCGGTTACAATGACACATCGTGGTGCAACAGAACTTTCCATTAACCTGTCAACTCCAGTAATTCTTCAGACACATCTTCCGGCTCCCGCCCCTCCACCACAATTTCAAAATCAGCCGCCATGCGGTAAAGAGGTAACCGTTGCTCAAAAAGCTCTCTCGCCTGGTCAAGGTCTTGAAGAAGCGGTCGTTTTTTTATTTTCTTATCCGCATTGGGGTGTCTAAGGATGGATTTGATTATCCCGTCCACACTGGAATGGAGATAAACCACCGTGCCAAGTTTGTTGATATTTTTCACCTGGAAAAAACCTCCTCCTGTGGAAACAATGGTCTTTTTAACATTTTTTCCCAGCCAATTGGCTGTTTTCTGTTCCAGGCTCCGAAAATGAGGTTCTCCATGTTCTGTGAAAATATTACGGATTTTCATTTTGACCATGGTTTCAATCAGGTCATCTGTATCGACAGTGAACCAGCCGCTTTTTTCAGATAATGCCCTGGCTGTCCGCCCCTTGCCAACTCCCATAAAACCTATAAGGATGATATTTTTATTCATTTTTGTTTTAAATTTGATATGTTGAACAGTTAATAGCTTCCCGTATGGCAGTATATACCATATATCATCTGTCTTTTCCAATGGTTATAAATCAGATCAGAGAATATGCAATAGACGCTTTAGAAACAATGGCTCCATGCTTTGCATGGGCTGCCTGCAAAACTCAAAAATAATGGGAAAAATATTTATCAAACCATAAACTTATTTAATGTCCATTCCTAAATTAGATTCCACAATGAGAGAGGTGTAAAATGCATAACTGGTATGTCGCCGTTAATGGCAACTCAATCGGTCCTTTATCAAGCAGTCAACTTGCCGCATCACTTTCCTCCGGTCAATATCCACAAACAGCCCCGGTCTGGAGAGAAGGCTTTGCCGACTGGCAGCCGGCCTCACAGGTTACGGATTTGCAGAAAACCGGGTACAGTTCTGCTCCACCTCCGGTATCAGGTCAGCAGGCCCATGACATTGATTACGAAATATTCGGCAATGAAATGCAGTTTGTTGAAATCGAGCTTGATCCCGGTGAAAGCGTCATTTCCGAGGCAGGCTCCATGATGTATATGTCTGACAATATGGCCATGGAAACTCTTTTTGGCGATGGCTCTCAGAGTTCCCAGGGTGGAGGTTTTTTTGACAAGATGCTCGGTGCCGGTAAACGGTTAATTACCGGAGAAGGATTGTTTGTTACCATGTTTTCATTTACCGGGCATGGCAAAGGCAAGGTCGCCTTTGCCTCCCCGTATCCGGGTAAAATAATTCCCCTGGATCTTAAAAAATACCAGGGAAGAATCATTTGCCAGAAAGATGCCTTTCTCTGTGCTGCCAAGGGTGTTTCCATGGATATAGCCTTCCAGAAAAAGATAGGTACAGCCCTGTTTGGCGGTGAAGGGTTTATAATGCAGAGACTTGACGGAGACGGTTTGTGTTTTGTCCATGCCGGCGGCACCATTATTGAAAAAGAACTATCCGCCGGGGAAACCCTGCGGGTGGACACAGGCTGCCTTGTCGCCCTGACCCGGACGATTAACTACGACATTGAGTTTGTCGGCAATGTTAAATCAGCCCTGTTTGGCGGTGAAGGGTTCTTTTTTGCAACTCTTAAAGGGCCAGGTCATGTCTGGTTGCAATCCCTTCCTTTCTCCCGTCTCGCCGGCCGGATATATCAGGCTGCCCCCCAGACCGGAGGACAGACAAAAGGTGAAGGTTCTGTATTAGGCGGCATTGCCACCGCCTTTAAGAGGTAACATTTTAGATATATTAAACTATATTGACGGTCGTAACTTCCTGCCGATTCCAGCTCACTGTTCCTTGCTATCTGGAGATTCAACATACGAGGAAGGTTTAGATGCGTAGGTCGGATTAGCGGGTACAACCCAAAAAAATGATAAACAGAAAAGACTCCAATCAAACCAAAAAATATATAATAGCAAGGTCTTAGCGTAATCCGACTCTCACCGTGTTGTCGGATTACGCTAAGACCTTGCTGTGTCGGTACTTTTCGGTTATTTTCGATTAACCGTATTTTTTATCTTCATTCTTGTACCCGCTAATCCGACCTACGGGAACCGGCTGCCGATTTCAACTCACTGTTCCTTGCTATTCTTGTGGTTGACAAAGAGCAAAATTTGTGATAGCAAGAGATCTTTTCAGATAGATATAATGGTTTTGCTTGCCATTATATGCCTATGCTGTGAGCTTCAACTGATAATAGTTATCAATGCTATGCTGTTTGTCCTCATTCACTGCTAAACATTATGAATCGTGCAATCTGTAATGTTTACCAAAATAGATAAAATCCACATCTACTTTACCCAAAAAACATGACTTCAAAGAGCAAAAATCCTGCCTGGACACTCTTCGCCTCTGTTAAGCTGGCTCTTGTCCTTATTTCCATTATCTCCATTACTTCTATTATTGGTACAGTTCTTCAACAGAATAAGAGACCGGAACATTATATACAGTTATATGGTGAAAACCTTGCCAATGTGTTTATGGTTCTTGATTTTACAGATATGTACAGCTCCTGGTGGTTCCTGACCTTACTTGCCTTATTTAGCATAAACCTTACTGTCTGCTCTATAGAGCGGATTCCAAGGGTTTTCCGCCTTCTCAAAAAAGATAACCTGGCGACTTCCAGAAAACTGATTGAGAACATGAAAACAAGGGGGACTGTTCAGCTTAACCGATCAATGGCTCCCTCCACAGAGGCAGTCAAAAGTTTTCTGGCAGGAAAGGGGTGGAAAAGCAAACAGGAACAAAAAGAGGATGGAGTTTTACTATTTGCCGAAAAAGGCGGTTGGAGCAGGTTTGGGGTGTACGCTGTTCACATCTCCATATTAATGATTCTCTTTGGGGCCGTAGTTGGTTCACATACCTTTGCCCGGATTGTCCTGGATGATCGTTATTTCGCCTTTAAAGGCTCTATAATGATTCCGGCAACAAGGGAGACAAGTTTTATCTATTCATTCCATAACAACGAAAGAATAGACCTTGGTTTTACAGTTAGAGTTAATTCCTTCTCCATTGATTATTACCCCAACGGCATGGTAAAAACATATCTGTCCAGAATTACAATCCTTGAGGATGGTGAACCTGTTGACCTCGGTGGCGGAGAAATCATCCATTACCTGACAGTCAACAATCCTCTGACCTTTAGAGGAATAACTTTTTACCAGTCGTCATATAAGGCTTTTTCAGATTTTGTGGTCGTCCTTACCGATATGACCAATAACATCACCATGACAGAATTTATTCCACCAGCTCAGAAATATGTCTGGAACGAGGGCAATGCTTCCATAGGTGTTATCAATGCCAAATCACTTGGCGAAGCAGTAAAAGAGGTCAAAGTGTGGTTTTCCGACAGTGAAGGAAAAGCCTCTACTTTTTGGGTGAATACCGGAGAGGAAAAAATTATTGAAGGTTCAGCAGGGGACTTCAAAGTCCAGGTGAAACAGCTCTACTCAACCGGATTACAGGTGGCAAGAGACCCTGGAGTATGGATAGTATATGCCGGTTTCGGGTTTATGATGTTCGGACTTTGCGTGGCTTTTTTCATGTCGCATCGAAAAATATTCGTTTATATACGCGAAGAGGATAATCAGATTATTGCATTATGGGGTGGAACCGCCCATAAAAATAAAATAGGGTTTGAAAAAACTTTTTCTGAACTAATTGAAGATTTTAAAAAAACAATCACATAGGGGATTGACAATCCTATGAGTGGTTTTCAGACAACCTCTTACTACAGATTAACAAACTAAAAAAAATAAAATCATGGATAGCTCACAACTTTTTGGTATAACAACTCTTTTATATTTGTTTTCCAGCATGTTTTATGTTGGCCTGCTTATTTTCAAAAATGATACGGTTGGGAAAATCGGTTTTTATCTTGCTGTTCTTGGTCTGTTTACCAATACCGGCGGTCTTGCTATGCGTTGGTACGAATCATATGCAATGGGCATTGGCAGGGCTCCCCTTACCAATATGTTTGAATCGCTGGTGGTTTTTGCCTGCTCAATAGCCTGCTTTTATGTTCTCCTGGAAATTAAATATAAAGCTAGGTCTGTTGGTGCATTTGTTATGCCCCTTGCTTTTTTTGCCATCGCCTATGCCTCTTTTGGTTGGGGGATGCACCAGCAGATAACCCCTCTTATCCCCGCCCTCCAGTCAAACTGGCTGATTGCCCATGTGGTAACCTGTTTTATTGGGTATGCCGCCTTTACTGTGGCATTTGCCCTTGGCATTATGTACTTAATCAAACACCGGGCGGTCAACAAACCGACAACACAGGCTGTCCAGGGTGAACAAAGGACAACGGATGACAAACATCCAGATTACCTCCCCCCTTTAAAGATCATTGACGAGCTTACCAACAAAAGCATTGTTTTTGGTTTTCTCTGGTTGACTGTCGGTATCATTACCGGTTCCATCTGGGCCAATGAAGCCTGGGGTACATACTGGAGCTGGGATCCAAAAGAAACATGGTCACTCATCACCTGGTTTGTATATGCCTTGGCTATCCACCTTCGTTTTACCCGGGGCTGGAGTGGAAAACGGATTGCCTGGCTGGCAATTCTGGGTTTTTTCTCCGTGCTCTTTACTTACTTCGGAGTTAACTATCTCCTTTCCGGGCTTCACAGCTACGCGTGACAGAATACAGGTGACAGGAGACAGGAGACAGGAGACAGGAAATTCGGCAAAACCGGAAATTCCAACAATCATGGCTATTGGCGGCTCCGATCCAACCGGAGGTGCAGGCATACAGGCCGACCTGAAAACCATAACCATGCTTGGCGGGTACGGTGCAGCAGTCATAACCGCCATAACCGTCCAAAATAGCCATGGGGTGGAGCATATTGAACCGTTATCTCCTTTGTTAGTCAGACGACAGATAGAGGCTGTACTTGCAGATCACAGGGTAACTCATATTAAAATAGGCATGATTGGAACCGGGGAGATTGGCCGCTCTGTCGGGGAGTGTCTAACAGGCTTCAGCGGTGAGATTATTTACGACCCGGTACTGGCATCTACGACCGGCCACTCTCTGCTTATTGATAATGGTATGAAGATAATAAATAAATATCTTCTTCCGGTGGTGACGGTCTTAACCCCTAACCTGCCGGAACTATTCTCCCTGACGGGAAAAACAGCAAAGGGAAATTGCGGGGAAGAGGTAAAAGTCAAAACAGCAGGAGAAGAGTTATTAGAAAAACACCCTAATCTGAACTGTATTGTTGTTAAGGGGGGGCATGGACCAATCAGCCATAACCTCTTAACCGACATCTGTTTTTTAAAAAACTCAGACAGCATGATTACAGTCAGCCATAAATACATTCACTCACCCAACACCCATGGCACCGGCTGCACCCTGGCATCGGCACTTGCTTCATATCACCTCAAAACAGGAAGTTACAAGGAGTCATTCAAGAAAAGCGTTAACTTTGTCCAGCGATTGCTTGCCCGCAGTGCCGCCAGAACAGTTATCATTAACCCTGCCGGCAAAGGACCAATGCTCCATATGGATGTTTAATTAGGCTGTGTTAAAATTAAAAATTAAACATCACACTTTATGAACATGGCTATCTTTTATAGTTGCTGAACAATCATCATCCTCACATCCGCCGCACCCACCTCTTGAACCGGTGAACCATCCCCACACAATAGCATATAAAGGCTTAACAGATAGAGCCATCAAGACAAAAGCCGCTGTTAACATGATCCATTGCGGGAACACCTCACCAGCCTGACCTATAATGGCAACCGCATTTATACCAAGGAGGATATAGACAAAATCAATTGCCAGGCCACATAAAACGGCAACAACGGCTATACATACCAGATAAATACCGGTTGCCCGCTTGCCAAGGATCGAAACTAATACAGCAAGAGATGTAACATTGGTTGCCGGGCCGACCAGCAAAAATACCAGGGCAGTGCCTGGACTAACCCCTTTAAGAATAAATGCAGCCGCAATGGGAGTTGAGGCTGTGGCACAGATATAGAGAGGTATTCCAAAGGCGAGAATCAAGAGCATGGAAGAAAGGCCGCCCCCCATATATTGACCAATTACCTCATCCGGAACCAGAACCGTAATCAAACCCGCCGCTATTACTCCTACAAAAAACCAGCCAGCCAGGTCGTTCCATATATCTGTGGTGGCATACTTCATGCCCACAATCAGTTTTTCAAAAAAACCATGGTGTCTTTTGTGAACTTCCGGGGGACAGTTTATACCGTCACAACAGTTATCCACAGGGCATGACATATCAATTTTTTCTGCATCAACTGACTTGGGAGGAGGACTTAAGATGTTTTCAGTTATTCCGGCCACAAATGCGGAAAGAAAAGCGGCAACTGGTCTTGCCACCGTCATTATTGGATCAAGCAATGCCCAGGTAATGGAAATGGAATCAATTCCCGACTCCGGAGTTGAAATCAAAAAGGCGGTGGTCGCACCATTATTGGCACCCTGTTTTTTAAGTGATGCCGCAGCAGGCAGCACCCCGCATGAACAGAGCGGAATTGGAACGCCCAATAAAGCAGCCTTGAACACGGAGCTAAAGCGATCCGAACCAAGCTGAGCCGCGACAAAGGCAGGAGACAAATACACCTTGAGAAGGCCACCGACAAGCAAGCCAAAAAGGATGTATAAAGAGGACATGACAAGAAGCAGCCATGATTCCATAAAAACACTGTAAATAAAATTTAACATTATGATAATCCCTGGGCAGATTATTTACTCTTCCCTAATATGAGTCAGAGCCACTTCAATCAACTGATAAATATGTTCATCATTGAGCCGGTAATACAGTATTGCCCCCTCTCTTCTTTTGGAAACCAGGTTAAGATGGCGGAGATGACGAAGCTGATGACTTACCGCTGATTCAGTTACTTCAATAAAAGCTGCTATATCGCAGACACACATCTCCTTTTCAAGCAGGGCATAGAGAATGCGCAGTCTATTGGGGTCACCCATGGCCTTGAACAATTTGGATAATCGGTCATTTTCAAGTTCAGGTAACTGGTGTTCTCTGGCTCTGGCAATCCGGTCTTCATGGATGCAGCGACAAGCACATTTTTCTTGGTCTTTTTTTGTGTTTTTCATCTGTTATTTTCCTTAAACTATATCTCGGCAACTATATAAAGTAGATTTAATCCACCTCCAACTTGGGCATAGTAAACGAGAACTTGGAAGCGGTCAATAAAAAAAACATGAACATATGAACAATCTCGCAGGTGTAAAAATAGGCTTAAAGACAAAAGGATTGATATTTCAATAAATAATTGACACTTTTTGCCTTACAAGATATATGAGATGGCTGTTCCCCTGCTATATTTTACAGAGCCACCCCGCCTTCAAAATCAGGAAACTTGCCCGGAAATAATCGACGATGACAGGCTGGAAAAATATTCTCAATAACAGTATCACTTCTCCGCAAGCTATCTCTTCTTTATTTAACGGTAATCGGGATGAAATAGAAAGGGTTGCAGAGGTTTATCCCGTTCGAATCAATCCATACTACCTCAATTTAATAAAAGAACACGGGACAGCTCTCTACAAACAAGCTGTCCCTGATATTGCCGAGCTTGATATGTCTGATGGAATGACTGACCCTTTAAACGAGGAAAATCTAAGCCCGGTGGCAAACCTTGTCCACAAATATCCTGACCGGGCATTATTTCTGGTCAGTAGTGAATGTGCCATGTACTGTCGCTTCTGTACCCGTAAACGAAAGGTTGGCAGAAAAGATATGGTCATCAACAGGGCAACCATTGAGGCAGGACTGGATTACCTGCAGAAAACACCCAAAATCAGGGAAGTTCTTATCTCCGGCGGCGACCCGCTGATGCTGCCTGATGAGAGACTTGACGAAATACTTGCCAGTATCCGGGCTATTCCTTCAATTAAGATAATTCGTATTGGTACCCGTATGCCCTGCACTCTTCCCATGCGAATCACCCCGGCACTGGTCAAAGTTCTTAAAAAATATCACCCTCTATATATAAATACCCACTTCAATCATCCTACTGAAATAAGCATGGAAGCGGCAAAAGCCTGTACGATGCTTGTTGATGCCGGCATTCCGGTGGGATGTCAGAGTGTTCTTCTTAAAGGAGTTAACGATAACCAGCAAACCATGATTACTCTCATGCGAAAGCTGCTTGCCATAAGGGTTAAGCCTTATTACCTGTTTCAGGCCGACTTGACCCGTGGCACCGGTCACTTTCGTACCTCAATAGAGACAGGGCTGGAAATTATGCGGAGCATGATTGGCCACATCTCCGGCATGGCAATCCCAACTTATGCTCTGGATGTACCAGGTGGAGGAGGGAAAATACCGCTGACACCTGATTATATAACCAGGTTAGATGATGCTACTCTGGAGTTTAATAATTACAAGGGGCAGAATTACTGTTACCCAAACCATGAACCTGTAAACAATGGTTAATGAAGGGTGCAATACAAAAAAGTGACAATACTGAAAGCCCCACATTCTGATGAGTTAACGGCTAAGTAGAATATCGAATATCGAACAAGGAATGTCGAA
>CAZEMY010000042.1:0-11564 GCA_964513405.1 uncultured Desulfobulbaceae bacterium | reverse complement strand
GCCGGCAACATTACCGGTTCTGAGGTTGAGGTTGTTCAGGTTACAGGTGACAGGGACAGGTAACAGGTGACAGGTTAAATTGAGTTTTTTCCTGTTTCCTGTCCCCTGATACCTGTAACCTGATAATTATCCTCGTATCCTTGATGCCCAACCAATGTCGCCCAGATTTTTTTCAATACTGGCTGCGAGGTCAAATTTTAGTGGCTTATAGCCGTCGGCACTGCTCGCCTTCTGGTAAAGTGCACGCCCCCAGGTTTTGTCATCGAAATGGCTAAAAACACTCTCAGCCAGGAATATAAAGTCTCCGGCAGCGGACAAGTTGTTTTCCATTTTTTTGTGGATGTTTTTTACAAGCTCTTTATCCCCGCTCTGTGCCCCCATGACCTGGATAAGATGACCACATTTATAACGGTCACTGCATTGAGCGGAAACTTTTTCATACAGCTCTGCTGCCCATTTCCTGTCGCCAAGAGTTTTTAAAATTTTACCGCTCAGGGTTAGCAGGCAAAATCTGTCTTCACAGTGTAGTTGGGCACTCTGGAAAAGATCCCTCGTCAACCCTTCGTCCCCGAGTATAGCGTGGACTGAGGATGCCAGTTTTATATAATCGGAGGAGTTATCGGCTTCCTCCTCAAGAGAAGTGAAGATTTTTCTGACCCATTGCTCATCTTTCAAGTTTTTCATTATTGCGGCGGCAATATTTTTCCTTCTGACAAAGTCTTCGGCTGGTGCAAGGAGCTCGGAGTAAATTCGCCCAGCCCAGGCTTTATCATTCAGATCCATGACAATAAAATCAGCCAACTCCATATACTCTTTAAAGAAGCCAAGTTGTTTCTCTGCATTGCTGTAGAGTTTTCTCACATAGGGTAAATCTTCTGTGGCCAGCATCACGTCGTGACCAAGATTCCGCAAGCTGACACCGTTCATGGCATCTAATTCCCGCTTGATAAACTTGTCGTATAGAGTGCTGAATTCCTTTCGTTTTTCTTTCTGGAGACCAATGTCAGCCAACCATTGCTTATCCTTGCCATATTTAAGGACGGCTTCAGCCATCTTGTCAAACTCGGCATTATTCTTTACGGCATTTTCAGCCTGATGGAGAGTGGTAATGGCTCCTTCCACATCACCTATTTCATCGGCAAGTTTTTCGGCAATGGATACCATCTTTATGCTGTCCGGGGCAGCTTCTGCTGCTTTCTGATACACCTGTCCTGCGTATTTTTTATTGCCGGTATCTTTTAGGATTGCTTCGCCAAGCTGCATCTGTTCCTTGTATGTGGTGTAACAATCCCCTGCCTTTTGATAAACTTGAAGGGCTGATTCTTTATCACCGAGAGTCTCTATGATTATGGCAGCCAGTTTTACAAGATCATCTCCTTTATCAAGCATCTCTTTGGCTCGACCAAAAAGCGTGGCTCCATACTTTTTGTCGCCCATGGCGGCAACTGCTTCCTTTGCGAGGTTGGCGAGTTCCAGGCCGGAGGAGATTTTTTCTTCGGCTGCTGTATAAAGAGTTCTTCCCAGATCGCTTTCAGGGAAAAGTTCCCCGGCACTTGCTGCCAGTGCCGCAAAATCTGCACCGGTCTTGCACGAATCAACCGCTGCGGTCAAAACCTCTTTTGCCTGTAC
Source organism: uncultured Desulfobulbaceae bacterium (assembly GCA_964513405.1). Classification (GTDB taxonomy): domain Bacteria; phylum Desulfobacterota; class Desulfobulbia; order Desulfobulbales; family Desulfobulbaceae; genus DRLX01. Next base: position 9,935 of record CAZEMY010000042.1, on the reverse strand, counting down.
CTCATCACCAAAATCTTTCAGCAACCCCTTGGCAAGCTTGGCAAAATCAGCGGGAGTCTTGCACTGCTCCTTACCCTTGGCACTGATCTCCGCGGCAAGTTCCTTGTCGCCAATCAATTCGTTGATCTGTTGTGCCAGACTAAGAAATTCGGCGGCCTTTGTCGCTTTATCGGCAGCTGCTATAAACATCTCTTTGGCTGAATCCTTTTGCCCGCTTTTTGCCGCTGCTACTGCCAGATCGATCATTTCTCCGGCATTCATGCAGGCACCTTTGGCCTGTTCAAAATATTCAGCTGCCTTTTCTTCATCCTCCAGAATTATTCTGGCACCATCGGCCAGAGATAGAAAATCCTTGGCTGTAGCTGCCCAGTCAGCCCCTTCTTCAAATAGTTCGATTGCCCAGTCTTTATCACCTATATCTTTGAAAGCACCTATGGCGACAGCCACATAGTCAGGGGTTTCCTGTACTTCATCATATTGCCCTTCAAGTTCTTCGCGCGTTGCCATGTTTTTCTCCAGTTTTTTAAAAATGATGATTTCCGGTCTGCTATCTATATAGATAACTGTTACTTAATAAGGTTTGCCATGTCAATATATTTTTATGCCTAACTAACATCAAGACCGGTTTGTGTAATAATAGTTGAATGAGAAATAATTAGTTTTTTTTGTTACAGCATGTTGCAGGTAATCATTGCTAATTGTTTTTGTCCAGACCATAGGGAGCTGTTATTCAACGATGTAGATACATTTTTCCGGACAAAAGGCGGCACTCTTCAGTATTTCCTCGTTGATTTCCGGGTCAATCTCGACTAATTCGGCTTTTTCACCATCTGAGTTCATCCGGAAAATGGTTGGGCAGAGAGCAACACAGGTGCCGCAGCCACTGCAAAGCCAGGTGTCAATTGTTATCTCGCTCATAAAGTATTTCTTAACCCTGGCAAGTAAAAATATCCTTTTGGAAGTTAATATCTGGCTTGATGGGGTACTCACCATTAAAACAGGACAGGCAGAAATCCTGTTTTCCCATCCCGGTTGCCTCAACCAGTCCTTCAATAGATAGATAAGTAAGTGAGTCCAGACCGAGATAATCAGTTATTCCCTTAATGTCGTGGTTAGCGGCGATGAGTTCTTTGTCGGAAGGGAAATCAATTCCATAATAACAGGCATGACGGGAAGGAGGACAGCTCACCATCATATGAATTTCTTTTGCCCCCATTTTTCGTAGAGAGCTAACCCTGCTGCGACCGGTTGTTCCCCTTATTATTGAGTCTTCAATAATTATAATCCTCTTGCCTTTAAGAAGCGACCTGACCGGATTTAATTTTATGCGGACCGAAAAATCGCGCATTGACTGGCTGGGCTGGATAAAAGTACGACCCACATAATGGTTGCGAATCATACACATTTCCAGGGGAATCCCCGACTGGCGGGAATATCCGATGGCTGCGTAGTTTCCTGAATCAGGAAAGGGCATGACAAAATCAGCATCTATATTAGCTTCTTTTGCCATTATTACGCCCATGCGTTTACGGACTTCATATACATTAAAACCAAAGATGTTGCTGTCCGGACGGGCAAAATAAACATGTTCAAAAATGCACTGGGTCTTTTGGCGGGGCGGCCAGGGGAAAACAGATTGTAATCCATCTTTATTGATAATAACCACCTCCCCGGGTTCAATATCCCGCTGGTACTCAGCCTCAATCAGATCAAGGGCACAGGTTTCAGAAGCCACGACCCATGCCCCGTTTTCAAGTTTGCCAAGACATAAGGGGCGAAATCCGTTGGGGTCTCGCACTGCAATCATGGTGTCTCTGTTCATCAGGAGCAGAGAATATGCACCCCTGATACAGGAGAAGCTTTCCCTGATAGCGTTGACCAGCCCTGATTTCAGGTTCCTGGCCATGAGATGGATAACTATTTCACTATCCATGCTGGTTTGAAAAATTGCCCCCTGTTCTTCAAGATTGTTGCGAAGTTCCAGGGAGTTGACTATGTTTCCATTGTGGGCAACCGCAAGGGGCTCACCCCGGTGGGTAACCAGAAATGGTTGGCTGTTGATCACATTGGAGTCACCGGTGGTGGAATAGCGGACATGACCCACAGCAAGGTGACCGGTGAGCTTTTGGAGATTATCTTCATCAAAAACCTCGGAAACAAGCCCCATATCCTTGTGGAGGGAAACTTTACAGCCATCGCTGGCCACTATCCCCGCACTTTCCTGACCCCGGTGTTGGAGTGCATAAAGGCCGAAATAGGTCAATTTAGCAGCTTCTTCATGACCATAAATACCGCAGATGCCGCATTCATGGGTCGGTTTGCCGACAGAATCTCTGTCCGCGGAATTTTTGTTTTTTGACATGACAATAATGTTATTGTTCAAAGCGAAAAAGCACAGCAGGAAAAATCCTCTGTGCCAAGGGAGCGGTAACAATATAACCGGCAGAATATAATAATCTTTGAAACAGATTTTTACTTTTTTTTCAAGAAAATACCCGATGAGTTGTTCGATTATGGTGTTTTATGTGGTATTGTTTGTGACGGGAAAGGAATATCCCGATATTTTTACCGTGGAAAAGAGTTTCTTTTAAAACATAATCCGAGCCGATTAGCCAGGGAGTATATAAATTTGAAGATTAAATCAGTTCCACTTACAAAAACAGTTAAAGCCGCCGGTTGAGCTGCTAAACTTGGCCCGGGGGGCCTGAGCCGAATTTTATGCGGTTTGCAATTGCCGACTGATCCTAATCTGATTGTTGGTTCTGAAACCTGCGATGATGCCGGGGTTTATCGTTTAAACGAAGACACCGCCCTGATTCAGACCTTGGATTTTTTCACACCCATTGTCGATGATCCTTTTGATTTTGGCAGGATTACTGCTGCCAACGCTCTCTCTGATGTATACGCCATGGGAGGCAGACCTGTTTTATGTATGAATATCCTTGCCTGCCCGGTGGGGATTCTTGCCGATCAGGTTTTTCGGGATGTGATTGAAGGCGGGTTGGCAAAAATAAAAGAGGCTGGTGCCTTGCTGGTGGGAGGGCATTCCATTGAAGACAGTGAACTTAAATACGGGTTGTCCGTAACCGGAATTGTTCACCCGGACGAGGTACTGCTCAACTCCGGGGCGATGGCCGGAGATGTACTGGTGCTGACCAAACCGTTGGGAACCGGAATTTTGTCCACAGCCATCAAAGGGGAGCTGGGCAACCCTGAACTTGAGCGGTCTCTTGCCCGCGTAATGGCGACTCTGAACCGGCTGCCCATGGAGATTGTCCGGGAAAATAAATTTGTTGTCCATGGTTGTACCGATATCACCGGTTTTGGCTTGCTGGGGCATCTTCATGAAATGGCAGAAGCCTCAAGAGTCTCCATTCATATAGACAGCTCCTCCCTGCCAATTCTGGCAGAAACCCTTGACTTTGCAGACATGGGAATAATTCCGGAAGGGGCGTATCGAAATCGTGAATATTACCGGCAATGGGTGAAGAACTCCAGGCCAGAGAGTGACTCACTGGAGATGATCTGCTATGACCCCCAGACTTCAGGTGGACTGATGCTTGCCATGCCGTCTGAAGATGCAGAGCAACTGGTAGAGGCATTGGCGGGCGGGGAGTATGGGCTGGGTTGTAATATTATAGGTGAGGTTGGTGAGGATGGATGCGGGGTTATTTTTCTGCGGTAAAGCTATTTGTATCGGATACCAGCAGGGAGATAATCAGACGGGTAAGCTGTTCCATATCATCAAGGCTGACCTGCTCATCGGTGGTGTGGACATTGGTCATACCAGTGGCAATTATTGCTGTTTTAAGCCCGTAACTGCCCAAAATATTTGCGTCACTGCCGCCGCCGGCAATTCCAAACCCAAGGGGCATGTCTATTGCGGTTGCGGCTTTTTGGATCTCGCTGATAACCTTATCTTCCATGGTCAGTTTCATCAGGGGGAAGTCCGGCTTTATGCTGATTTTCACCTCCGGTTTACCTGTTACCTCATTGTTTTCGTCTTGCCAGGCGGTTATGGTGGTGGTGAAGATGGAGGTTATTTCATCGCTGATTTGGTTGAGCTTTTCCTGCGAGTGACTGCGGATTTCCCCGTCGATGATCACCTCTTCCGGGACAATATTGCTTGCCACTCCGCCCGTGATTACTCCAAAGTTGACTGTACTCTCTTTATCAATCCTACCGCATTTTACTTTTGCCAGAGCCTGAGCCGCCAGACTAATTGAGTTTATTCCCTTTTCAGGGTGAAGGCCGGCATGGGCAGCTATTCCTTTGACCGTTATCCTTACCTGGTTGCAGGCCGGAGCTGAAATGATTACCCTGCCAAATCCAGTGGAATCAAGAGCGTAACCAAAATTTGCCTGGATATGATCAGGATTAAGGGCTTTGGCACCGAGGAGACCGATTTCCTCACAAACAGCGAAAATAAACACCACCGGCCGGAAAGTAAGTCTGTGCTCTCTGATCACCCGCATTGCCTCAATGAGGGCGGCTATACCAGCTTTGTCGTCACTGCCAAGGATGGTTTCTCCATCGCTGGTAAAAACATTGTTTTCTCTTTTTACCCTGACCCCGATGCCTGGTTCAACTGTATCGAGATGGCAGTTAAGAAAAACTGGTTCTTTGGAAAGGCTGCCCGCAAAGCGGAAAAGCAGGTTGCCGCATTCCGAGCCGGTGACCTGGGAAGAATCATCCTCAAAGGAGCTGTCCGGGGACAGTTCGGCAAAAATATCTTTAACCATGGCGGCCATTTTTCCTTCCTTACGGGAAGGGCTGTCTGTTTCGCAGAGAGTGATGAAAAGAGTGGCAAGCCGTTCTCTGTTTACCTTCATGTGATTTGCTCCATAAGGACAACCGCATGGCAGTTTATCCCTTCGCCCCGGCCGGTATACCCCATCTTCTCGGTAGTGGTTGCCTTGATATTTATCTGATTGGCAGCCGTTTTACATATTTGAGCTAGGTTGGCAGTCATTTTTGCAAGATACGGGGCAAGTTTTGGCCTCTGGCAGATAATAGTTATGTCGGCGTTGTTCAAATTAAAACATTTTTCTTCAGCTAAGGCGATCACTTCGGCAAGGAGTTTCAGGCTGTTGGCACCCCGGTACTGCTCGTCCGAGTCTGGGAAATGACTACCTATATCACCCTCACCAATGGCACCGAGAATGGCATCTGTCAAGGCGTGGCTGAGGACATCAGCATCTGAATGACCTGCAAGACCAAGATTAAACTCAATCTCCTCTCCGCCAAGGATCAGTCTGCGTTCTTTAACGAGGCGATGGGCATCAAAACCATGACCAATACGCATTTTCATCCGTTCTGTCCTTTTTTTTTCAGTATGTCCTGCTCTGCCCATAAAGATATGGGAAGCAAGTTCAAGGTCATCAGGCCTGGTTATTTTCAGGTTCTGCTCTTCGCCTGTAACTATTGAAACTGGAATACCGGCATATTCAAACAAGGATGCCTCATCGGTGCCAATGAAATTACCCTCTTCTGCTTTAGCAAAGGCCGTTTCAAGGAGATGGCGGCGACCTGCCTGGGGGGTCTGAGCCCGGAACAGGCTGGTGCGATCAACGGTGGTTTTAATGATTTTACTATCAGCCATCTTTAAAGTGTCGTGGACTTCAAGGGCAGCAATGGTAGCCCCGTAAAGGCTGGCTTCATCAATACATTTATTAGTTAGAATTTGGCTGACAAGAGGTCTGGCACCATCGTGAACAAGAATTATTTCCACTTCTTTTGGCATGACGGATAGTCCTGCCCGAACAGATAGCTGCCGGTTGGTTCCACCATTAGTGGTAATTATTTTCTCTTGTTCTTTTTCGGTGAAGTAGTCTTTGAGCATGGACTGGACAAGTTGTTTCTGCTCCGGGGCAATTGGTATGACCAGCCATGCGATTGCCTTAACTTTTAGAAAAGCGGTAATGGTATGAACAAGGATGGGGATTTTGGAGAGTTTCAGAAATTGTTTTGGTTGGCTCGCCGCCATCCGGGAGCCGCTTCCTGCCGCCGGAATTATTACTCCTGCCTGTTCTCTGTCGGTGGACATTTTTGGATGATTTTTTGGTTCAGGTTGGCTTGTACTACGGGTGGACAATTTCAATTAAAATAAAGAACTTAAATATTTAAAATCAAAAAGCGGAAACAAAAAAATAATCATTCAGGTAGCACCTTGATCTAACAAAAACACTGCACTGTAACTGCTCAGGGGTGCTTCAGATTTGTTCATTTTTGCCTGTGCCGCATATGCAGTTATATGCAAGCAGGCTAAAATGGACGAAGATGATATACCTGAACAGTTACCAAAAACAAAAAATGGGGCAGGCGATAAGCCGAATTCTGTTTTCCCTGTAACAACGGGAACCATGATCATTTAACTAGTGGATGCCGGTCACCCGGCACCTCGTGCGACCTACCCGGAAGCTCGGGTGGGCAGCCCTCAAACACTTCCCTATTTGGTTTTGCACCAGACGGGGTTTACCATGCCCCGGGTGTCACCACCCGGGCGGTGAGCTCTTACCTCACCATTTCAACCTTACCTGTGAATGCAAAAAAACATCCCATCGGCGGTGTATTTTCTGTGGCACTTATCCTGCGGTTACCCGCAGTTCGCGTTACGAACCGTCATGCCCTGCGGTGTTCGGACTTTCCTCCCCGGCAGACAAAGCCGGAGCGATCATGTACCCGCCCCATTTTCTTTTTCTTTTTTTTATCTCAGTTTCTCAAACCCAAAAACATTATCGCCAAGCTCACTGGTTGCAGGGTTTCCTGAAAGCTTGTTAATGATGATAAAGTCTGTTAAACAAACACGCTTCCAAAGCGGCTTAGACCCCTGCAATCCAGCGAAGCACTATGTTCTACCTTTCTCTGCCCTCTCGAACCATATCTACAATTTCATGTGATGTAATTTTAGCATTAATTGATGGAGCATCTAAAGGTGAAGAACCTTTTACTTCAGGAATCAAAGCAAAGGTTTGTCCGTCTTTTCTTCGAATTAGGACTTTTCAGTACTTTCAGCTTGTTCGAGAACGGTGGCGAGTTTCTGCTGAGCTTCTGAATATGTATAAACTTGCATTTTAAGCCTCCATAGTTCCTGTAGGTCGGATTAGCGAAAATAAGAATGAAGATAAAAAATACGGTGAAGTGAAAATAACCGAAAAGTACCTACATAGCAAGGTATAAGCGTAATCCGACAGCACGGTGAGAGTCGGATTACGCTTATACCTTGCCATTATATATTTTTTGGGTTTGATTGCAGTCTTTTTCCGTTTATCATCTTTTAGCGTTGTACACGCTAATCCGACCTACGCGTCTAAACCTTTCTCCTATGTCGAATATCCAGAAGTAGATCAACCAGTCATGCCCGTCCGCTCATCAATTCCCTGGTTGGCAAGTTCGTCGGCCCGGGAGTTTTCTGCTCTGGGAACATGATTAACGGTGAAAACTTCAAGTTTTGTCAATAAGTCCATCACCGCAGTGAATAACGGTTTCAGGTTTTGGTTTTTAACTTTGTATCTGCCGCTGATTTGCCTGACAATAAGCTCAGAGTCAAGAAATATATCCAATTGTTGGTATCCTCTTGCCACAGCCATTTTGATTCCGGCAATCAAGGCCTGGTACTCGGCGACATTATTGGTGCAGGTGCCTAAGAATTCAGATAAAGAGCATAACTCCTCTTCTCCTTTTCCGGCATAGATGACTGCCCCTGCCCCGGCAAGACCGGGGTTGCCCCGTGAGGCCCCGTCTGTGAAAAGCTGGTATTGCCCGCTTTTGCTTTCAGTGCTGTCTTTTGATATCACGCTTCTTCACTGATCTCTTCTTCAAAATAGATAATCCGTTGACAGGTGGGGCAGTAATGAAGCTTATCGCCCTTTAGTATTTCATTGAACTGCTGGGGGGGGACGCTCATGTAGCACCCCTGGCATACGCCGTCCACCGCTTTTGCCACCGCTAGGCCGTTGCGTTTTTTTATCAGCTTATCGTAGCGTTTGAGCAGTGAACCGTTTAGTTCCCGGGAAAGTTTATTTCGTTTTGTTATAACAGCTTTTCGTTTGGAGGTTATTTTTTTGATTTTTTTCTTGACAGCCTCCGTCTCCTCACTGAGCAGAATCTGTTCTCCAACGAGCAGGTTGTCCATCTCTGCGGCCTTGTTTTCAGTCTCCTTTATCTCCGTAGCAATAACAAGGAGCTGCTCTCTGCTTTCTTTTATAACCCGTTTGCTTTCTTCAATCTCCTTGAGCAGGGCCTGGTGCTCTCTGCTGGTCTGTACCTGCATCATCTTGTTTTGCCGATCTTTAATCCTTTCACCGGCATTATCCTGGTTGGTGCTTAGTTCCATCCTTTTCTGCTCTGACTTTGTAATATTGTCACGAAAAATCGCCAAGGCTTCTTTTTTCTCCAGGATTGTCTGTTCCCGCTTGCCGATTTCTTCTTCCTGCACTCTGATTTCACTATCAAGTCCGGAAAGTTCTGCATCTATTTCCTGCATTATTACGAGTTGACTCATTTCTTCGTTCAATGGTTTGCTCCTTTTGTTCTGCGCTACTGTTTAAATGGATATTGTACCTGTTGTATTCGTATGTCTTTACTTTATTATTATATTTAGCGGCGGATTTTGCCGGGCTGCCTTTACGACAATATCACAACCGCAACCGGCAAGTTCTGTCGATATTTTTTTAAGTAACGGGTCAATAATCAACTGCTCGGTGCCAAAATGACTGCCATCAATAAGCCATAACCCTGCCTCTTCTGCCCAGCGAGCCACGGAGTGCTTTATTTCGGCTGTTATAAAGAGGTCAGCCCCGAGTTGCCAGGCGGTTTCTGCAAGACTGGAGCCGGAGCCGCCACAGAGAGCTATTTTTTGCACATGCACAGGTCTTGGTCCTGCCTCTAACAGCCAAGGGGTGTCAATGGCCTGGTATATTCTCTCTATGCATTCAACCGGGGTCACAGGTGTCCGGCAGTTTCCTATTCTGCCCGAACCACTATCCTGTTGGCCGCATGGAGATGGTACCAGGGGGATGATGTCAGTAAGATCGAGTCTTTTGGCAAAAACATCACTAACTCCTCCCGGAGCGGCATCAAGGTTGGTGTGGCAGCCGATAATATGAAGATTGTTTTTTATGGCAAAATGGAGCAGGCGACCGGTCGGGGTATCTTTGCAGAGTGACTTGAGGGGATGAAAGATTGCAGGATGGTGGGTTATGACCACATTCATTCCCCTGTCAACTGCTTCTGTCAACAAAGAAAATGTCGGATCAAGGGCTACCAGAACTCCGCGTGCTTCATCCTCTGCGTCGCCGACAAGCAAGCCTGTGTTATCCCAGGATTCCGATAATGCTGAGGGTGCTATTTCTTCAAGAATGTCAAGTAGCTTCTGGATGGATGGCATTGTTAAGGTCTTTAAATAAAAAAAAGGTACACTCTTCTTTAAGAGTATACCTTCTATTGTTGTTCTTCCAGTCCGGCATATTGCAGGCCGGACAAGAAAACCGTGATTGTTGTGGTAAAGGCGTTGTTTTCAAAAGCCTGTATTTTATATTTTTTGATTTATATGTTGAGGAAGGGGGGGAAAACATATACTCCACCTTCCCTGATCTGGAAATGGTGGGCCTACCTGGACTCGAACCAGGGACCGACCGGTTATGAGCCGGGGGCTCTAGCCAGCTGAGCTATAGGCCCAATTATTTTTTTGTACAGGAATATTTATTCTCTACAATTTCACTTTATATCCACAGGAACAATACTCAAAAACTTGGCACTTTACCAGAAATTTATTTATGGTCAACCTTTTTCTGACTTTAACTTTGATCCGACACTCAACAGCTTCTACAACATTGACTTTTAATGATGGGGTCAGTGATGGGGTCAGGCTTGACAAATGATGGGGTCAGGCTTGACAAATGGGCATTTAAAGAAGTCCTCCTTTAATTATCGGG
>CAZEMY010000041.1:0-11659 GCA_964513405.1 uncultured Desulfobulbaceae bacterium | reverse complement strand
CAAGCTCTGCATAAGATGTTTGCTGGGAAGCCATAACCAGATTCCTCCCTTTATGGGCAGGGGCACTGCTGTATATGTCAATCGCTTCCCGACCGACACCCTCTCTCATTATATCGTAAGCGGCAAGTGCCTCCCCAAGGGTCAGTCCATCCGCCCGATGCACAGAGGTATCAAGAAGAGATGCCCGGTCAAGCTCAGCAAGAATAGCCAATACACCACCAGCCCGATTGACATCTTCAATATGATATGACGAATTAGGGGAAACCTTACAGAGGTTTGGCACCTTCCGGGAAAGCCTGTCAACATCTTCCATGGTGAAGTCAACTCCAGCCTCATAAGCAATGGCAAGGATATGAAGAACCGTGTTGGTTGAACCACCCATGGCAATATCAAGGGTCATGGCGTTTTCAAAGGTCGCTTTTTTAGCAATTGAGCGGGGCAGGACAGATTCATCATCTTTATCATACCATGCCTCACACATCTCAACTATCCTGTTGGCTCCCTTGACAAATAACTCCCTGCGGGTTGTGTGGGTGGCAACCACCGTACCGTTGCCGGGCAGAGCCAGCCCCAGAGCCTCGTTAAGACAATTCATGGAGTTGGCAGTAAACATACCCGAACAGGAACCGCAGGTCGGGCAGGCAATTTCTTCAATGACTGCAATCTCCTCATCACTAACCGAACTGTCAGCGGCAAGCACCATGGCATCAACCAGGTCATAAGACTTACCATCCTTTCTGCCGGCTTCCATAGGGCCACCTGAGACAAAAATAGCCGGAATATTAAGACGCATGGCTGCCATCAACATTCCGGGAGTAATCTTGTCGCAGTTGGATATACAGATAATGCCGTCCACCTTGTGGGCATTGATCATATATTCCACCGAGTCGGCAATCACCTCCCGGGAAGGAAGGGAATAGAGCATTCCATCATGGCCCATGGCAATACCGTCGTCTATGGCAATGGTATTGAATTCAGGAGCAAAGCAACCTTTTGATTCAATTATTTTTTTTACCTGTTGACCGATGGTATGAAGGTGGACATGGCCGGGAACCATCTGGGTAAAAGAGTTCACTACTGCGATTACGGGCCTGTTCATCTGAGCCTCGGTCATACCGTTGGCCCGCCAGAGGGCACGAGCTCCTGCCATACGCCTTCCTTGAGTTGTTGTTGCACTGCGAAGTACCGGTGCCATATTTTTCTCCGATTATTTTATGGGTGAAAAGAAAAGAACAATAGACAAGTTTTATCCTTTTAAGCTTGTTTTTTTTTTATCAGTTAGAGATACTACTTCTATACAATCTTTTTTCCATAGATTCTCTTTTTTTATTTTTTTATACATTTCAGGGTAACTCAAAATGAAACAACAGGAAATAAATTACTGGATCAGCGCCATGTTAAAAAAACATGAACGGGTCTCTGATCTCAATATCACTGTGGGCAAGTCGTTACAGGTAGAGAGCGACGGCGTGCTGGTTCCGGTAGCGGTTCAACCATCGGTAACAGAACTGACCCCGTTTCAGGCCGAGGTCTTCGCTCTCAACCTGATTGGCGGCAACAAGCGGTTGCTTCGGGATTTGGTCAGTAAAGGTTCGTGCGATTTATCTTACTCACCAAATGACCGGGTTCGTTTCAGGGTAAATATTTTCACCCAGAAGGGTAACTTCTCAACCGTATTAAGGAAACTGGAAACCAGGATCCCCTCAATTAATGATTTCAGATTTCCACCATCTTTTGAAAAAATGGCCGGGGAGAGAAACGGTCTGATCCTCTTCACAGGTGCAACCGGAACAGGAAAAACGACCTCCATGGCAGCGATACTAAACCGAATCAACCAGGAAAGGGCAGTTCATATTGTTACCCTGGAAGACCCGATAGAGTATGTTCATCCCCATAAAAAAGCTACTTTAAACCAGCGGGAGATGGGTGACGATTTTGACACCTTTGCCGGCGGCCTTAGAGCCGCACTCAGGCAAGCCCCAAAGGTTATCCTCGTTGGTGAGATTCGTGACCGGGAAACCCTGGAGATTGCCCTGACCGCTGCCGAAACAGGTCATACCGTTTTCTCATCCCTGCATACCATCGACACCGGTCAGACCATCAACCGTATTCTTGGCATGTTTGAGCAGGATGAGCAGCCCCAGATTAAAAACCGGCTGGTGGACACCATCCGCTGGATAGTAAGTCAACGGTTATTACCACGGATCGGCGGCGGCAGGGTTGCCGCGATGGAAATTCTCTGTACCAGCCTGCGGGTCAAGGATCTGATAATCAACGGCGAGAGCGAAGAAAAAACATTTTATAATGTTATCAGCGACGGGTCAGCCCTTGGTATGCGAACTTTTGATCAGCATCTCCTTGAGTTATACAGAGACGGTTTAATAACCGAAGAAGCCGCGACCTCGTATTCATCCCATCGCAGTACAATCAAGAGGGGACTTGATACGGTCAAGGCTGAAAGAGGAGAGAGAACTTCAGACATTGATGGCCTTCACCTTGAAGGGGAAGAAAAAGATCCATACGGTGGTATGCTTTAAAGAGTATTTTCAGCTGTCAGCAGTTAACAAAAATGATACCAGAGGCATACGGAGAATAAAAAATGACTATCGAATGTTCCAACTGCCGCAAAAGCCTGCAATTTAACCAAGCTCAACAGGCAAAACTTGACACCGCTCTCGCAAAGCTTAAAAAAGAAGATTGCCTGACCATTAAATGCCCGCACTGCCATCAACCGGCAAAAATAGCAGGCCAAGCTACAACAATTTCAGAAACAGGCGTTGTCCGCCCTCCGGAACCTCCCAATACTGACTGGCTGAAAACCGGTACTCTGGACGGGGAAGAAAAAGTGGAAGATGTCCCCATGGCCATGGTGCTTTATGGCGATTCCCCCCAGCGGACAGGAGTTGTTGAATCCATGGAATCTGTCGGTTATCAGGTTGTGGTTACAGACACCCATGAAGATGCCATGGAAAAAATGCAGTTTATCAACTTTTCATGTGTCGTTCTCCATACAGAGCTTGAGGGAGAAGGACTTGCCCACTCAAACTTTCATAAATATATGTGCAATATGTCCATGGAACGGAGAAGATATATATTTTATATTTTAATCGGCTCTGATCTCCACACTCTCTGGGAACTTGAATCTCTAACTGCAAGTGCCAATCTGACCGTTTGCGAAAAAGATTTAAAGTATTTCGGCGTAGTCCTCCGCAAAGCCATCCCGTCTTATGAGGAACTCTTTGCTCCTCTCCTTGAAGAACTCGCCGCTTACGGGAAGAGGTAAATTAAAAGTAATGAGTTCTTTTTTTGACTTACCCGCCTGTCTTTCTCTCTTTTTTTAAAAAAATACCTTTTTTCGGGAAGAAAAAGTTGTTTTTAGAAAAACTATTTGGTAATAGTAGTAGTTTAACAACCCTGTTCATGGTGAACAGAGTGTTTATTAATTTAAAGCATGAAAAAGAGACCGAACAAAAATCGGCACCTTAAGGAACATTACCCCATGACTGACAATGAAATACAACCCGCTATGGCTGCGGCAGAAGACAATTTTGAAGACATTAGCTTTGCAGAGCTTTTTGAACAGGGAGACAACAACACTGTTGTTAAGGTAGGAGAGGTTGCCACCGGCACAGTCGTAGGTCTGGCTGGCGATGCCGCTCTGATTGATGTTGGCGATAAGGCAGAAAGCTATATTGCTCTTTCAGAGTTTCGCAACGACATTGAAAACCCTGAAGAGAATGTAAAGGTCGGTGATCAATTTGAAGTTTTCATTGAAAAAAGAAAAGAAGAAGGCGGTCTTCTTCTTTCCCGTGAAAAAGCCATAGCCATTAAGGTCTGGGAAGAAATAGCGAGAATTCAGGAAGAAGACCTTACAATTGAGGGTCGCATAGAGAGCAGAGTCAAGGGAGGCATGTCGGTTGATATCGGTGTCCCCGCATTCCTGCCCTATTCGCAGATTGACTTGCGGCCGGTTAAAGATCTGGATGAATTGATTGGCAAGACATTTGAGTTCAAAATCCTTAAATTTAACCGCAAACGAAACAATGTGGTTGTTTCCCGTCGTGCCATCCTCGAAGAAGAGCGGGCAAAATTGCGGGAAAAAATGCGTACCACCCTGGAAGAAGGACAGAATATCCGCGGAGCCATTACCAATATTACCGATTACGGTCTGTTCATCGACCTTGGCGGCATGGACGGACTATGTCATATAACCGATCTTTCCTGGGGCAGAGTGTCTCATCCCTCAAAGCTATATACTGTCGGGGAAGAGATTGAGGTCAAGATTCTCAAATATGATAAAAATTCAGATCGGGTCTCACTTGGTATCAAACAGTTGAAAGATGATCCATGGAGCCATGTTCCTGATATCTATCCTGCCGGTTGCAGAGTCAGTGGTAAAGTTGTATCCATTACCGATTACGGTGTTTTTGTAGAGTTGGAAGAAGGGGTTGAAGGGTTGGTTCATATCTCGGAGATGAGTTGGTCCAAGAAGCCAAAACATCCTTCCAAACTGGTCTCAGTCAGTGAAGAAATCGAGGTTGAGGTACTTAAGGTTGAGGCCGAAACCAAACGAATTTCTCTTGGCATGAAACAGTTGCTTCCCAACCCGTGGGATGTGGTTGAAGAGAGTTATCCGATTGGGGCAGTCATTGAAGGTAAGATTAAAAACATCACTGACTTTGGAGTGTTCATAGGCATTGAAGAAGGCATCGATGGTCTGATTCATGTTTCCGACCTCTCCTGGACAGAGCGGATCAAGCATCCATCTGAGAAATACAGTAAAGGAGAAACCATCCAGGCAGTTGTCCTTAAAATAGACAAGGAAAACGAGCGCTTCTCCCTTGGTGTAAAACAGCTTGAGCCAGATCCATGGCAGGCTGCCGCAAATAATTACCCGACCGGAAGCATGGTGGAAGGCAAGATTACCAATGTCACCGATTTCGGAGTCTTTGTCCAGTTGGAAGAGGGAATTGAGGGTTTGATCCATGTCTCTGAAATAAGCAAAGAGAAAATAAAAACCCCGATTGGAGTATTCAATGTTGGTGATACTCTAAAAGCAATGGTTATAAATGTCTCCGGTTCCGACCGTAAGATAGGCTTATCCCTTAAAGCTCTTGAAGGAGACGACGAAAAGAGCAGCGGTGGCGAGAATAAAAAGGAAACTAAGGCGGTCGCAAAATCTCCAGCATCTGCCCCGGCCAGCGGGCCTTCTACTTTCGGTGATCTGCTTAAAGCGGCCGCCGGAGATGGTGAAGAAGAAAAGAAAGAAAAAGAATAAAAAATCTTTTCTATTTGTCGCATAAAAAAAGGTATCCTCTCACCGGGGATGCCTTTTTTGTATTTTCGTGAAATCCGCACATAGAACTTAAAACCCACCTACGGGAAAGGATATAGACCATGCTGAAGAGGGATCTGGTCAATGAAGTACACGAACAACTTGGTGATTACTACAAACAGGATATCATTCAGGCTGTTGATATTATTTTAAATGACATTGCAGAGGCGTTACTGGAAGAGAGAAGAATTGAAATTCGTGGTTTTGGCAGTTTTTCAGTGCGGAGCAGAAAACCAAGAACTACGAAAAATCCAAGAACCGGGACAGTTATGAATATTCCTGAGAGAAAGACCATTCATTTTACCATGAGTAAATCTCTCAAGGAAACTCTTATAGAGGAGTAATCACATAGGAGCCTGTCCGAGAATGCATTTTTCCCCATCTCTGCGTTATTTTCAAAAAAATATGCTCGCGATATCACTTATATGGCTGTGCTATTTTTTTGAAAATGCCTTGACCTGAGAAAAAATGCCTATTCTCGGACAAGCTCCTATAAGAGAATATGATTGCCATCAGGTCGATTCGGAGATTATTTCCGTGTCGGCCTTTTTGTTTCTTTTGTTTTTGCTATTTACCTCAATCAGCGAAAAATATCAGGATCCCCCTGGCCTTCCCGAAGAATTTCCGGTTCTTCAGCAAGCAGGGAGACAATAGTTGACGGGTCAGGATACACATCGCCGCCATCTATTATAAGATCAATCCTGCTGCCAAAAAGATCATCCACATCAAAAGCGTTAATTACCGGCTTTTCCCGGTCGTTTTCCATGGCACTGGTGGTCAGGATAGGATGGTCTAACTCATCGAGCATCGCCAGACAGATAGGGGTGTCAGGGACACGGATACCAACTGTTTTTTGCTTTGTCAGCATGATTTTTGGCACAAGTTTGGTACCGGGCAAAACAAAAGTGTATGGACCAGGAAGATTTTTTTTCATCAGCCGGTAAGCACTATTGCTGACATGTCCGTACTCGCTGATATTTTTCAGACATGAACACATAAAAGAAAATGGTTTTTGTTTATGTCTTTGTTTTATCTGATGAACCCGTTTAACAGCTTTTTGATTAAAGATGTCACAACCTATGCCGTACATGGTATCGGTTGGACAAGCAACAACCCCTCCCTTTTTCAAAAGATCAACAACCATGCTGATTAAGCGGGGCTGCGGATTGAACGAATTGATTTCAATTAATCTTGCCATGTCGTATAAAGGGTTTTGGGTTATTTGTCTCAGGGTTCCGGGTTGGAGTCTTCTAATTTATGAACAGTAACAACAATACAAAATATTACCTTATTATTACTTTTTTTTTACGCTCTGTTTACAAAGCATATAACCTGTTAAATTACCTGAATCTGTCAAGGAGTGCAATATGGAATCCATGAATATCCCCCCCGCTTATACCTTTGATGATGTCCTCCTGATTCCTTCGGCTTCCGAAGTTCTCCCCTCGGAGGTTTCACTATCAACCCGACTCACCACTGGTCTTTTACTAAATGCCCCCCTGATAAGTGCCGCCATGGATACGGTGACGGAACATCGTACCGCCATAGCCATCGCAAGAGAAGGGGGAATTGGCATGATTCATAAAAATATGAGTATCAGCGATCAGGCCAGAGAAGTCGAAAGAGTAAAAAAATCAGAATCGGGAATGATCATTGACCCGGTTACCGTCACCGAAGAGCAAAGCGTTGCCGATGTCCAGAATATCATGAGACATTATAGGATATCCGGTTTGCCGGTTCTGCGGGGAAACCGGCTGGTCGGGATTGTTACCAACCGGGATTTACGCTTCGTTTTCGACAATGAGTTGCGGGTACAAGATGTAATGACCAGTAAGAATCTGGTTACGGTGCCGGAAGGTATCAGCCTGGAACATTGCAAGGCCAAGCTCCATGAACACCGCATAGAAAAACTACTGGTGGTTGATAATGAGGGGAACCTGAAAGGGTTGATAACTATCAAGGATATAGAAAAAATAAAGAAATATCCCCTTGCCGCTAAAGACAGTATCGGCAGACTCCTTGCCGGGGCAGCCATAGGTGTGGGCATGGAGATGGAAGAACGGGCATCCGCCCTGGTCGGTGCCGGAGTGGATGTGGTTGTTCTTGATTCTGCCCATGGTCATTCATCCGGAGTTATACAGGCGGTTACAGCTTTAAAAGATTTATTCCCGGAACTGGAGGTGATTGCGGGCAATGTTGCCACCGCAGAAGGAACAGCGGCCCTGATAAAGGCCGGAGCCAACGCGGTCAAGGTCGGAGTCGGTCCCGGTTCAATATGCACGACCAGGATTGTTGCCGGAGTTGGTGTACCACAACTGACTGCCTTAAAGAACTGCACAGAAGAGGGGAAAAAGACAGGTACCCCCATTATAGCCGATGGTGGGATTAAATTTTCCGGGGATGTCTGCAAAGCTATTGGTATCGGTGCCGATACGGTTATGATCGGTTCTCTTTTTGCCGGAACCGATGAAACTCCCGGCGAAACCTTTCTCTTTCAGGGGCGGAAATATAAAGGTTACCGGGGCATGGGATCACTTAGTGCCATGCAGGAAGGTTCCAGTGACCGCTATTTCCAGAAAAAGGGGAGTGAGCCATCCAAACTGGTGCCGGAAGGAATTGAGGGAAAAGTTCCTTACCGTGGCCCCATATCCGAGATGATTTATCAACTTCTCGGTGGACTTCGTTCCGGCATGGGCTATACTGGAGCTGCCACAATTGATGATCTCCACAGAGTGGCTAAATTTGTCCAGATCTCAGCGGCTGGCTTGAGAGAATCACATGTCCACGATGTTATTATCACCCGTGAGGCTCCCAATTATCGCACCGACAACCTGTAAACGAGAGAATCCATAACAAAACTTTTTCTTACGCGTTGCATCCAAAGCAAGCAACTATTAAAATTCTGCCATTTTATAGATTATGAGTACCCATAACGAAAAAATTATCATTCTTGATTTTGGTTCCCAAACCACCCAACTCATCGCCCGCCGAATTCGCGAGCAAAAAGTTTATTCGGAAATTCATCCATATACCCTTGAGATTGAGAAACTAAAGGCGATGAAACCTTCCGGAATCATCCTTTCAGGGGGACCGGCCAGCGTTTATGATGAGGACGCTCCTCTTTCCAATCCTGGTATTTTTGAGCTGGGAATACCGGTACTCGGTATATGCTATGGAGCCCAGTTAATGATGATTCAGCTCGATGGACGGGTGGAAAAGGCTGCTAATCGGGAATTTGGCAAGGCTGATCTTACCATCAGGTATAACAGCGGTCTTTTTGCCGGCATGGAGGAAGAACAGGGTAAATATCAGGTCTGGATGAGTCATGGCGACCGGATTGAAGAGCCGGCATCCGGGTTTGTCGCAACAGCAGCAAGTGGTCACTCCCCTTTTGCGGCTCTAAGGCATACAGAAAAACCTTTTACTGCGGTTCAATTTCACCCTGAAGTAGCCCACACACTGATCGGCAATGATGTTCTTGCCAACTTTGTTTTCGGTATCTGCAATTGCAGCCCTGTCTGGGACATGCACTCTTTTGTAGAATCAACTGTCGCAGAAATAAGGGAAAAGATTGGTACAGAGCAGGTCATATGTGCCTTGTCCGGGGGTGTTGATTCTTCGGTGACAGCAGCCCTTATTCACCGGGCTGTTGGCAATCAGCTCACCTGTATTTATGTAAACAACGGACTTATGCGAAGCGGGGAATCAACAAGTGTGTTGAATTTTTTCCGTGAGAAGACAGACCTTAGAGTAATTGATGTTGATGCAGTTGATTATTTTTTAAGCGAACTAAAGGGGATAAAAGACCCTGAAAAGAAACGACAGAAAATAGGTTACGGGTTTATTAAAATTTTTGAGGAAGAAGCTGATAAACTTGGGGAAGTGAAATATCTTGCCCAGGGTACTCTTTACCCCGATGTAATAGAGTCGGTTGCCTTTCGTGGTAATGCTCCAATAAAATCCCACCATAATGTGGGCTGCCTGCCAGATATAATGGAACTTGAGCTTGTTGAGCCGCTGCGGGAGTTGTTCAAGGACGAGGTCAGAGAACTTGGTCTTGAACTTGGCATGCCCGAGGAGGCCATTTTCAGACAACCGTTTCCAGGCCCTGGCTTAGGTATAAGAATAATGGGTGAAGTTACTGCCAGTCGCCTTGATATTCTCCGCAAGGCCGATGTCATTGTCCTTGATGAGATGAAAAAGGCAGGATGGTACAGAAAAGTCTGGCAGTCGTTTGCCGTTCTGTTACCCATTCAAACAGTGGGGGTTATGGGAGATGGCAGGACATATGAGCATGTGATAGCCATCCGCTCTGTGGACAGTAGAGATGCCATGACAGCGGACTGGTCAAAAATACCCTATGAATTACTGGGCAGTATTTCCAACCGGATCATTAATGAAGTTCGTGGAGTTAACCGGGTGGTTTATGATATATCCTCAAAGCCCCCGGCAACCATTGAATGGGAATAAGTTTTCACCAACTCGAATATTTACTCTTACTTCCTGCTTATTGTTACTTAATTTTACAGGTGCAATCAATTGCTGAAAACCGGAATATATGTTGATGCAGAAAACATAAAGATGAGTGGCGGCTACGGCATGCGTTACGATAAACTCGTTGAACTCGCCAATAGCGGAGAATCAGTCATGCTCCGGGCCAACTGCTATCTTGCTGAGGACCGGGAGCGAACCAAGGCAGATCCGGAGTACAGGCAAAAAGTATATTCGTATCACAATATTTTAAGACAGTGCGGCTTTAAAATTATCAAAAAATTTGTCCGCCGTTACCATGATGAAGAGGGTAATGTTACCACCAAGGCAAATGCAGACATGGACTTGGCCATTGATGCTCTCTTGCAGGCTCGTAACCTTGACAAGATTATCCTGGTTACCGGTGACGGAGATTTTATCCGCCTCGTGACCGCTTTGCAGAATATGGGGTGCAGGGTGGAGGTGATAGGCTTTGACAATGTCAGTCATGACTTAAGAGAAAGTGCAGACGGGTATCTCTCCGGATTTATCATTCCCGGTCTTTTACCCATTACCGGCAACGAACACTCCGATAATGAGCAATGGCAAAGGGGAACGGTGATTAACTTTAACGCTGAGCGAGGTTTTGGTTTTTTTCGTTATTACCGGATGGGAACAGGGGGGATAGAACCGGAATCGGTATTTTTTCACCTCTCAAGGTCATCACTGAGCGGTGACTATTACTTTAACGATTTATCGCGGATTTTTGAATTTAGAGTGGTGGAAAATTCCGGCCGTGACGGCCGCTCCGAGGCTTGGGATATACGCCTAGCTGGGGGTGAGTGATCAGAGGACAGAGGGCTATTGGTTGATGGTTGATGGTGAATTGTTAACGCAGTGCTTCGTCTGAAGTTAATGGTGCATCTAACCACTCTTGATCTTCAACACTATCGTTTTGCTTTGCAAGTTGCTCCTCAATAGATTTATAGCCCAGCCATGTCTTGGCTTTGTAATTGGGCGAACTAAAAGCCCATTATGGACCAATTCAAGTTTAAGTTCGGCTCCTGATAAATGCGCTTCTTCAATGTATGGTTTTGGTATTCTTATACCTTGAGAATTACCAATTTTAACTAAATGTGGCATTTTTCCAACCTCTATCTTTAATATGGAGTAGTTACAATGTAACTATTTTTTATAACGCAATAAATTTTGAGGCAGGCAGGAATTAGAGAAGCTAACTATGAAGCGTTAACAATTAACAATTGCCCCCTGTCATGCTATCCGCAAACCGGCAATTTTTACCAGACCACGCTGATAACCAGCTGGAAAAAGATTTTGTAGTTCTTCTATCTCAACATTGTTCACCTCACAGCACTCAGACACCGTCAATATATGATTATTTTTCCCAAAATTATCCCGCAAACTATCAATAAGCTCCCAGTGTTTTTCTGTTAACCCGCTCTTTATATTCAATTCATAAGCCTTGTTTATGGCATATTCCCGATCCCATTCAAGTGGATCTATTAAAAAACCCAAAACATCTACACGATATTTTTTCTCGTTTGAGGAATGCTGGCAGGGGATACCGGCAAGCTTACAAGCTCCCCTTGTGTGTCCTGACGAGAACAGTTCTTCCAACTGCTTAATTGACATTCCATTTGACATGCAGGTTTCATAAACTAATGGGCTTCTGCCGGTTTGTTTGAACCTGTATCTTATAAAGTTAATAATAGTCCAATGTTTATCTGTTAGTATGTTTATATCAATCTCTGCTGCCGTTCCCACGGCAAAATTTTCATCCCATGTGTTAAAGTCAAGCAGAAATTTAAACTCGTCCACTTCGTACTCTTTCCC
>CAZEMY010000040.1:0-11739 GCA_964513405.1 uncultured Desulfobulbaceae bacterium | reverse complement strand
GGTATTATTTCTAATAATTCTGAGTTCCGTCTAATCCCCGGAGTTCACTCCACAATCTATTTGGTTTTTGCTGAAGATCGCTGTAGAATATCAAAAGGTTATGGTTCGGAAAATATCACAAGCTTGAGATTCTGCCTAACCCAAAATTGGCAGCCTAAGTATTCTCCTATAGCCAGTCGGTAAGAGAAACGCCAACTCCTATTCTGTTTACATAGTTATTATAGTCGATAAGACTTTCTCCATATCCACCAAAATACTGTACATATCCTTTAAGGTATGGCCATTTAGGGATGGGAAAACTCCAGCTCACTTCAACCGCTCCTCGTTTGAATCCTGATTCAAGGTTGTTGCGGGACATTACCGAAAAGACATGTTCCTGCCACTTATATGAGCCGCTCAGTTCGTAATGACCAAGATAGTCGGTGATGTCAGGATTATTATCATCTTCACTGTTTTCCTGGATCCTGAGCCATGGCTTGACACTCAGGGCAAGATTACCTCTCTCGACCGTAAACCAGCCATATACACGGTTCCAGCTTCTTGACAGGTTTCCACCCCTGCCGTTGGACTGGTGTACTATACCAAAGGAATTCCAGACATTGGTGAAACCAAATAACTCCCAGTTGGGATTAAATTGTATCCATGCCTCTGGTTCGTGATTGGTTTCCCGAAAAGGAGAAGACTCTTTCTGGTTGTAAACCTGCCAGAAAGAGCGGTTGGTATAGGCGGCATATATATCAGCCTTGTCGTCAAATAAATTAAGCAGTAACGGGAACTTAAAGCTGATTTGAAAGTGAGCTTCAACATCATCAAGGCTGTAGCTGTCATCACCAAGCCTTTCCTGAAAAAGTTCTGGATTGTAAGAGTTGCTGTTATAGGAGGCGACCAGCATATAATTTGGTTTATGAGCCATCAGGATAAATGGCTTAAGTGCATGTTCTTCTTCTTCGCGGATTCGCTCCTGAACGATGGGCAGCTGTTCTTCGTCTTCTATTTGTGGGGTGGAAGTCTCCAATTGGATCTGTTGCTCACAGAGCAGACGCATCTCGCCCAGGGTGATGTTATCATTGTCTGCCTGCTTTACAGCCTCCATGATGCACTTGTCAAGTTTGCCGGCATGGAGTAACTGGACGGGAAATATGGAGAGGATGCATGCTGTTATGGCACAGCATATTAACTTCTGACGGTTTATTTTCAGGTAAGGTTTCATTGATTAGTTCTCCTGACAGGCAATAAACAGGATAATTATTTCTTAAAATAAGAAATGGGGAGGAGGAGGGTATGAGTTTGAACTATAACCTGAATGTTTATGTTTGGCAAAATAATCGGCAAGATAAAATATTTTTCACCATAAGCTCAGAAGCTCTTCTGGCCGGGAGAGGAAAATATCTGCCTGAGCCTTGCGACTGAACCCCCAGCTGACAAACGCTCCGCTGATTCCTGCCCGTTTTGCCGCCTTCATATCTTTATTACTGTCACCCACCATCAATGCCCGGTCTCGTTTCGGATTGAACCTGCATCTATCTAAAATCATGTGGATCATTTCCGGGTGTGGTTTTGGATTTGCCACATCCATGCCCCCAACAATATGGTCAAATTTCTCGGAAATTTTAAGATGGGTCAGCATCCTTGTGGCAAAGAGAGACGGTGCATTTGTGGCAACGCTGAGCCGTATCTCCCGGCAATGTAGCTGGTCTATAAGGACGCTGATTCCATCATAGAGACAGGTCGTTTGGATACACTGCTCATGATAATGGTTTTCAAATTCGCTTTTTGCGTTTTTTTCATACTCTTCTCTTTCGTAAAAGAGCATGGCCAGATTACGATTTTCCCGGTTGATTATTTCGATAACTGTGTCCACAGTCAGGGGGGAAAGGCTATAAATAACTTTACGAACATGGTTTATGGAAGCAGTTATGTCCCGGCTTGAATCAAGCAGGGTTCCGTCCATATCAAAGATGATTATTTCCATAAGTTATCACGGGAAGGTGAACAGCGTTCTTTTTCTGTCCTCTGTCTTCTGATATGTTTATGCCACTTCCGGGTAGGGGAAATCAGGTTTGTCTATCAGCCTGAACATCCTCTGTTTTTTCGGAGTATTACTGTTGTGATAAACTGCCAGATTTTTGATTATGGTCAGTACCTGCTCTTCATCGATCTTGCGGGCAATTCTCCGTCCTGACTTGGGGATGGCTCCCAGTTTTCCGCCAACAAAGACATCCATTCCCCTGGGAGTGCCGACAATTCCAATATCAACGGTCATGGGGCCTGAACAGGCCATGGGGCAGCCACTGATTGCGATTTTTATTTTTGGTTTAATCGGGGCTATTTCGCTGAGCATGGAGGATATTTTTTTCTCAAGCCCAAAGGTGTCAATTTTTCCGTAGCTACAGTGGGGAGCGCTGACGCATACCTTGGCAAGCGGATATTTAATTTCACCTTTAAATTTTACGCCAAGGGGGATAAGTTCATCCATAATAGCCTGGCGGTCTTCGTCTCTGACTTCTAAAAGCCGGATGTTCTGAGCCGTACTCAAATAAAAGGTGAGTTTATATTTCTGGACTATTCTATTGACTGCATCTAATAGTTCCGGGCTGATAAGACCGGCGTTACGAAGAATTGTTAATGACTTTTTTGTTTCTTTTTCCTTTTCTTTCATTATTTGTTCCATTGATATTTTTCCAGGAAAGTTCGTATTAGAATTGAAGTGTATTTAAATAAATATCCCATAATCTTAGAATCTGCTCATTAAAAAAGAGCCATAACAGAGCTGCCCCGGAAAGGAAAGGGCCAAAAGGGATGCGGGTTCGTCCTCCTTTTCTCTGCTTTATCATGGCAGCGATACCAATGACTGAACCAATAAGCGAGCTGGCAAAAATAACAAAGAGCAGGCTCTGGTAGCCAAGAAAAGCACCAATCATGGCAAGAAGTTTTATGTCCCCGCCTCCCATGCCGTCCCGTTTGGTTATAAGATAATAACCAAGGGCGATGACATAGAGTACCCCGCCACCTAATAAAATTCCCAGACCAGATTCCTGCCAGCTTACCGTACTGTTGAAAAAAGATCCGCTAAAACCGATCACAATCCCCGGCAGGCTGATATTATCAGGGATAATCTGGTGATATATATCGATAACTATGATGGCAAGCAGGGCTGCAGAGAAAACAAAATAAAAGAACAACTCAAAGCCAAAACCAAATGTTAAAAAGAGAGCTGTTGCCAATAACCCCATGCCAAGCTCGATCAGTGGATATTGAACTGATATTTTTTCTTTGCAGGTTCGGCACTTTCCCCTTAGAAAAATATAACTCAATATGGGAATATTTTCATAAAAATGGAGGGCGGTGGAGCATTTCGGGCAATGGGATGCTGGAAAGGCAATGGATTGTTTTTCGTCCGGGAGGCGAAGGATGACGACATTTAAAAAAGAGCCGACAGCTATTCCAAAGAGAAAAGCTGATACAGAAAAAATGGTTTCCATGCTGGGATTCTCTGTTATAGTGGTTTCGGGTTTATAGTGGCAAAATTGAGGGCAATCTGCTTTTACGGTATCTTGCCATAATTTAAATTTAATCATTACACTTGTATATTGTTTCATGGCGGAATTCCATAAAAAAGTAACATTAATAAGCAATGAATCTCTGGGCAACGGTATTTTTCGTCTGACTATGGATGCTCCTGAAATTGCCGGGGCAGCCGTTCCCGGGCAGTTTATCATGGTTCGGGTAACAGGCGGCTTTGACCCGCTCCTCCGCCGGCCTTTTTCCGTCCATAAGGTTACAGCAGGTAGCACAGTGGCGATTCTCTTTAAGGTTCTGGGACGAGGAACTGCTCTGCTTTCTGAAATGAAAGCTGGAGAAATCATTGATTGTCTTGGCCCCCTTGGCTTTGGTTTTCCGCTTAAAAGAAATGGTAATATATGCCTTGTCGGCGGCGGGATGGGGATTGCCCCGCTTTACTACCTTGCCCAAAAGATGATCTCCACCGGGCAGGGGAGGGCAGATGATCTTGTTCTGCTCGGTGCTTGCTGCCGTGAAGAGCTTGAACCGTTTGCAGATGAATTTAAAACCCTTGGTTGTACAGTCAAACTTGCCAGCGATGATGGTTCCCTTGGTCATCATGGTTTTGTTCCCGATCTGCTTGATGAGGTTTTGTCGTTTAAAAAAATAAACCGGGTCTATAGTTGTGGTCCTTTCCCAATGATGAAGAGTGTGGCCATGAAATCCATGGCTGCCGGAGTGGAGTGCTTTGTTTCTCTGGAAACCAGCATGGCCTGCGGTATAGGGGCATGTCTTGGCTGTACGGTTCCCGGAACTGAGCGGTTGATCCATGTCTGCCAGAGAGGGCCGGTTCTTGCTGCCGGTGAGGTGTTATGGGAAAAATAGATAATAAATCAGGCAATAAGCCGGTTGATTTATCCGTTGATATTGGCACAATGGAGCTTGCTAATCCGGTTATGACCGCTTCCGGAACCTTTGGTTATGGACGGGAATTCACCAATCTTGTTGATATTGACAGACTTGGCGGGATTGTGGTCAAGGGTATTTCATTGGAGCCAAGAAGTGGTAATCCTCCCCCGAGAATAGTAGAAACAGCCTGCGGGATGCTCAATGCCATCGGTCTTGAAAATGTTGGTGTGGAGGGATTTATAAAAAGGAAAATGGTTTTTCTTCGTAAGCTTAAGTGCAGGGTGGTGGTAAATATTCTTGGTGATTCAGTGGAAGAATATGCACGGCTCGCCGGACATTTAAGTGAAGTTGACGGCATTGATGCCATTGAGGTGAATATATCTTGTCCAAATGTAAAAAAAGGCGGAGTGGCTTTCGGCACTGTGCCGGCCATGGCAAAAGAAGTAACCGAGGCTGTTAAAAAAGAAACAGAGTTGCCGGTGATCGTTAAACTCTCACCCAATGTTACCGATATCGTATCCATGGCAAAAGCGGTTCAGGATGGTGGTGCCGATGCGGTCTCCCTGATAAACACCCTGATTGGCATGGCCATTGATATAAAGACAAGAAAACCAAAACTTGCCAATATTATCGGCGGGTTGTCAGGGCCGGCAATTAAGCCTGTGGCTCTGCGAATGGTTTACCAGGTTGCCGGAGCTGTGTCTGTGCCGGTTATCGGGATTGGCGGTATTTCTACGGCTGAGGATGCTCTGGAATTTATCCTTGCCGGTGCCAGTGCCATCCAGGTGGGAACGGCAAACTTTTTCCAGCCTGAAACCGCGACAACAATTATTGACGGAATTGCTGTCTATCTTGAAGAGCAGGGCGAAGTATCGGTGAAAGGTATAACCGGTTCTTTGCGTTTGCAAGAGGGGTAAACGGGGTGAAAGGGGTAAATATGGCAGATGGTCTGGTTTGTGTTTCTGTATCCGGTCTTGATGCCGGAGATATTGCGGCAAAGGTGGAGCCAATCAGAGATATTGTTGATCTGATTGAGATTCGCCTTGATGCCATGCTTAAACCCGTTGTGGAAGAGTGCATGGATCTTATTGATATGGATCTGCTCTTTACCAACCGCCCGCTCTGGGAAGGAGGGCAGTTTAATGGTTCGGAAGAGGAACGGCTGGCTCCACTTTTAAAGGCAATTTCCGGCGGAGCAGCTTTTGTTGATCTTGAACTCCGTAGCGGGCAGGCTGTGCGGGATAATCTGCTTGAAGCTGCGGCAAACAGTGTAACCCGCTGTATTTTCTCGTGGCATGATTTTGATATGACTCCGGCAGAGGACGAGCTGGATAAGCTGCTTATCTCCATGAAAACAAGCGGGGCAGATATTGCTAAAATCGTTACCACCGCCCATGATGAGTTGGCGGTTTTGCGGGTTTTATCTTTACAGGAAAAAGCGGCAGATCTTAAACTTGATTTAAGCTGCTTCTGCATGGGGGAGAAGGGCAGAATCAGTAGGTTTTCCTCGTTGTATCTTGGTGGTTTCATGTCCTATGTGGCGGTGGACGAGCAGTCTGCCACGGCACCGGGACAGTTTTCCGCCAAACAATTTCATCAACTTCAATCAGCTTTTAATCATGAAAATTAATGGTTCCACCAGCTTGTTTGGGATTCTTGGTAATCCGGTCAGTCATTCCTTAAGCCCGATCATGCATAACGCCGCTCTGTCAGCCATGGATTATAACGGGGTTTATTTGCCCATGCAGGTTGAAAATCTGGCTGACGGGGTGAGAGGTTTACGGGCGTTGGGTTTTACCGGAGTATCGGTAACGGTTCCCCATAAAGAAGAAATAATGTCCTTAATTGATGAGGTTGATTCCACTGCCGAAAAGATTGGGGCAGTAAATACTCTTTTGTTCCGCAGTGAAGCGGGGAAGGTGGTTATCCGTGGGTTTAACACGGATTGGCTTGGTTCCAACATGGCTCTATCCGTAAAAGGGAATATGGAGCTGAAAGGTAGCCGTATCTTGGTAATTGGCGCAGGAGGAGCTGCCCGCGGGGTCTGTTTCGGGCTGGTTAAGGCAGGGTCGGAGGTTATTATCAGCAACCGAAGCACTGCAAAGGGACAGGCTCTTGCCGACTGGCTTGGCTGTGAATTTGTTGCCAGCCATGAACTTGCCTCCGTTCAGGCGGATGCCCTTGTAAATACCACTTCCATGGGTATGGAACCGGGGATTGATATGATTCCCGTTGACCCTGCTTTACTGACCAGATTTTCCGTGGTTATGGATATAGTCTATGCCCCGCTTGAGACCAGGCTGCTCAAAGAAGCAAGACAGGTCGGGTGCAAGACAGTGGACGGTCTTGCCATGCTGCTCTTTCAGGCTGTTGCCCAGCTTGAGATATGGACGGGTAAAGAGCCTCCTGTCCAGGTTATGCGTCAGGCTTTGCTTGATAATTTTGCCCATGGATAAGGGGTAAATGTTCGACTATCACCCCATTTTCGTTCGATTCGGCTCACCCGCATATGAATAATATAGCAGGAGAGCCGAATCGAACGAACCTGAGGCAATATTCAAAAATTTAAAGACTCGTAGTTTATCGCTGATTTCGCATCAACCCGAATGTTTACGATAAGGGTTTGTTTTTTGTTGAAGGTTAAATTAGTTAGGTGTAAACTTGCCGGGGACAGGGTACATGGTTGACCATGATCATAGCTATAAACAGTTGTTTAGTCATCCGGAACTGATTCGTGATTTGCTGACTGGATTTGTCCGTGAAGAGTGGGTTAAACAGCTTGATGTAAGCACCCTTGAGCGGGTCAACGGTAGTTTTGTCAGCGATGACCTGCGGGAGAGGGAAAGCGATATTATCTGGCGGGTTAAGCTTAAAGAAAGCTGGGTCTATATCTATCTGCTCGTTGAGTTTCAGTCAACGGTTGACAGGTATATGGCTGTTCGGATGTTGACTTATATCTGCCTTTTATACCAGGATTTGCAGAAAAATGGCAAGTTAGCGAAGGATGGTAAACTTCCTCCGGTGTTGCCGCTTGTACTTTATAACGGTCGCAAAAAATGGAGAGCAGCAACAGGTATATCCGATTTAATTTATGATATTTCCGGAGGGTTGGCGAAATATCGGCCTGATTTTCAATATCTCCTTCTTAATGAGCAGAAATATGCTGACGATAGTTTACCGGCTCATAATCTTGTCAGTGCTATTTTTCGTCTTGAACAGAGCCAAAGTCCGGATGATATCCGTATGGTTGTCCGCACTCTTATTACCTGGCTCAAACATCCAGAGCAGTCTACACTCAGGCGTGCTTTTACGGTATGGATTAACCGGGGGCTTATTTCTGTCCGTCTTCCAGGGCATGAACTCCCCGAACTTAAAGAATTAGTGGAGGTGGATGCAATGCTGGCGGAACGGGTAAAGGAATGGACAGAGGAGTGGAAAGAGAAAGGGTTGCGGCAGGGTATTAAGGAAGGTTTGCAACAGGGAATAGAGCAGGGATTAGAGCAGGGATTAGAGCAGGGGAAGCGGGAAGGTCTACTTGAGACAATCGAGGTTACCTTGTCCCTTAAATTTGGTGTTGAAGGCCTGAAACTCTTACCGTCAATACACAGTATTTATGATATTGGCCGCTTGAAAATGATCAAGGAGTCGGCAAGATATTCCTCTGAGATTGCTGAGGTAAAAAAGCACTTGTTTTAATAGGTTTATGCCAGTTTATAACAAAACTTACCATGATGGTCAGGTTTAAAATCTGAGATTCAGGCAAAAATATCATTATGAAAGAAATAATTCCAGTTGACAAGATATCTGTAACCCTTGAAGTTCCCGGTTCAAAAAGCCTTACCCAGAGAGGGCTGATTGCTGCTGCCCTTGGCAAAGGAGCTTCCACCCTGATTGCCCCTCTTGCCAGTGAAGATACCGCCTACACCATTGCCGCCCTGCGGGATATGGGGGTGCATATAAACGATGAAGATCCCGGCAGATGGGTAATTGAGGGCTGTGATGGGCAAATAAAATCCCCCGGAAAAGATATTTATCTCGGTAATAATGGCACTGCCACCCGTTTTCTCACTTCGTTGACAGCCCTTGGTGAAGGTGAGTTCCGCATCACCGGCAGTGAGCGGATGGCAAGACGACCCATCGACCCGTTAATGGAAGCTCTCAAGGGCTGGGGTGTGGATATTGCCTCTGATGCCGGTAACAACTGCCCTCCTTTAACTATCAAAGCTGCTGGTTTAAGCGGTGGCAAAACTGTTTTGCCAACAGGAAAATCCAGCCAGTATCTCTCATCGTTGCTGCTTGCTGCCCCTTATGCCCGGGAAACAGCGGAGCTTGAGGTTGAGGGCGAGGTCTATTCAAAACCGTATGTGGAAATGACCATGCGGGTAATGGCTGAGTTTGGCGTGCATTGTGAATCGACCCCCTCGTTTGATTTTATGCGTATTCCCACGGGCGGATATAAGGGATGCGAGTACCATATAGAAGGGGATGCCTCCGGAGCCTCATATTTCTGGGCAGCCGCTGCCATAACCGGCGGTCGGGTTACGCTCAGCAATATTGCGGTACCTTCTCTCCAGGGCGATTCTTATCTTGTCCCCCTGCTGGGTAGGATGGGGTGTAGTATCCATAAAGAAGACAGGGGCGGCTTGACCCTGACTGGTCCGGAGAAACTGGAAGCTATCCAGGTTGATATGGCAGATATGCCGGATGTGGCTCCGACCCTTGCCATTGTTGCTGCTTTTGCTGAAGGTACGACGGTCATCGATAACATTGCCCATTTAAGAATCAAGGAGTGTGACCGCATTTCAGCCATGGTAACTGAACTTGGAAAAATGGGGGCGGAAGTTGAGGAAGAGGAAGACCGGATGATTATCCATGGCAGGGCGGGCGGCAGTAATCTCCATGGGGCGGTTATTGAGACTTACGAAGACCACCGGATTGCCATGTGTTTTGCTGTGGCGGGGCTTAAGGTCCCCGGTGTGAAAATTACCGGGGAAGGTTGCGTGGCAAAATCTTTTCCCGATTTCTGGGAGCGGCTGGCTATGATTACAGATATTATGGATGCGGATGATGAGTGATGGATGATAAAATGAATATAAAACTCTGTTGTGGATAGAAAACCACTTGTTATGCTTAAAAAAATACTTGTATTTGAATGTGGAAAAATTTGAATATGCTAAATTCTTAGCAGAGGTAATATGATGGAAAATTCAGCAAATATGATTTTAGATCAGGCTCTTGAGCTAAGTGCAACAGAGCGTGCAATTGTAGCAGAGAAGCTACTTTTTAGTCTTGATAGGCCAGACTCAAAAATTGATGATATTTGGGCAAAAGAAGCTGATTCTCGTGTTGAGGCGTACAGAAAAGGTGAAATTGAAACTATACCTGGCGAAGAAGTTTTTGCGAAGTACCGTAATACATGAAATTAACTTTTCTTAAAGTAGCAGAAGCCGAGCTTGATGATGCTTTTGAATACTATGAATCAGTGCAGAGTGATTTAGGGTTTCGGTTTTTAACCGAAGTTGAATTAGCTAAAACAAGAATTATCAGGTTTCCTTTCTCATATGAAGAGATAGGCAAACATTCTCGCAGATGTTTAGTTCACAAATTCCCCTACGGCATAATTTATCAGTATTTGGAAGATAAACAAGAAATCTTAATTGTGGCTGTTTCTCATTTGCATCGAATACCGGACTATTGGTCAAATAGAAAATAAAAACATAATCAAAAGTTACAGCTTGACTCAGTAAAGCAGCCAGTAGCGTATTTATGTCCAACATAATAATCATATCAAGGTGCAATATTAAAAGGCTCGTAGTTCACCACTAAAAGCAAGGAAATTGTTGACAAAAGAAAAGCTGAAATTTAGATATTAAAGGATACACAACTCGTCGTTTTGGCGTACAGAAAAGGACTCGCCGTGACTATCGGTGTAACATCAATCAAACAGATAATAAAAAAATGACCACCACTGTAAGGCAATTTTACCGTAAAATAGATGCCGGGTTAACCCGTTGTTTTAATGTTGAATCAAGCGACCCCTTAACAGATGAAGAAACAAAACTGTTCAGCAGGCTTGTTTCAGAAGATATGTCAGGGGAAAATGTTTTTCTGGCTCCGCTGCTTAAAGGGGAGCGGGTCGTGGAAATAGGCCCCCGGCTGAACTTTGCCACGGCTTGGTCAGCAAATATGGTTTCGATCTGCCGGGCTGTCGGCCTTTTTTCTGTTATCCGGGTGGAACAGTCCCGGCGATACCTTGTCCCGGATGAAAATGATATGGATGAGTTTATCAGGGAAAACCATGACCGGATGACCGAATGTGTTTACCCTGAACCATTAAGGAGCTTTGCCACCGGCACCCGACCGGAAGAAGTCTATGAAGTGGATATGATTGGCGGTGGAGCAGATATACTTCTCGAAATCCCCGGTATTTCCATGGACAGGCGGGATAGGGATTTTTATTACGATTATTTTGTTAAAAAACACAATCGTAATCCCACCATTGTTGAGATCATGGATCTTAACAACGCTAACTCCGAGCATTCCCGCCATGGTTTTTTCCGGGGAGAACATATCATCGACGGTGAAGAGCTTGGAAGCACCCTCTTTGATGTGGTAACTGCCACCCTTACCGCCCACCCAAAAGGCTCGATCATCGCCTTTAAGGACAATTCCAGCGTGGTTACCGGTCATAAAATATCCGCTTTTCAGGCGGAAAAACCGGGTGTTCCGTCCCCTCTTGTCATAAAAAATATTAACAGCCATATCCTTCTCACCGCGGAGACCCATAATTTCCCCACCGGAGTTGCCCCGTTTCCGGGAGCAGAAACCGGGATTGGCGGTCGGATTAGGGATGTCCAGGCAACCGGTAAAGGTGGTTGCGTCATGGCTGGCAGTGCGGGTTATTGTGTGGCAAATCTTCATATCCCCGGCTATGAGATGAGCTGGGAAAATAGTTATGAATGCCCTGCTAATTTGGCATCAGCTCTTGAAATCGAGATAGAGGCAAGTAACGGTGCCTCTGATTACGGCAACAAATTTGGCGAGCCGATTATTCTTGGCTTCACCCGTTCCTTTGATCTGCGGATGGAAAATGGCGAGCGATGGGGGTTCTTAAAGCCGATCATGTTCACCGGCGGTATCGGTCAGATTGATGATAACCATACAGAGAAAGCCAGTGAAGAAAAAGGGATGCTCATCGTTCAGGTGGGCGGCCCTGCCTACCGGGTGGGCTTTGGTGGTGGTGCTGCCTCCTCCATGCTCCAGGGCGAAAATGTAGAAGAGCTTGATTTCAATGCCGTCCAGCGGGGCGATGCGGAAATGGAGCAGAAA
>CAZEMY010000039.1:0-12071 GCA_964513405.1 uncultured Desulfobulbaceae bacterium | reverse complement strand
GATTTTTGGCAGGGCCAGAATATCAGCAGCAGATATGCCATGGTGGCTGATGATGAAATGCCCCGGCTCCGGATGGAACAGTAGAACAGCCGCCCGCTTCAAATAGCTACCATCCATCAGGTGCAGCCGTTTTATCAGAGTCCCGTCGCTCTCAGTAAGGGTTTCTTCCGCTACCCGCTGGCTGCGGCTGGCCCGACTGCGAAACTCTGTCAGTGCCGAAGAGGACAAGTCATCTGGCTTTACACCGGGTACCGGTACTCCATCCCAGTGGCGACCCTGTTTGTCTAATAAAAATTTATCTAATGCCGCACCCTTGAGTTCCTGTTTGGTGGAACCACTGCGATAATGATACTCCCCTTTGTAACTTACCGGATATGGATAAGGGTTGACCACGATTTCAATGTATTCCTTACCCTTCGCCTGACGCAGATTTACATCCACCATGATCCCCAGGATATCACGCACTTTGTTAGGAATATCCTCCAGAAGTGTAGAGACAAGGCATGCCTTGTCTCTACCCAATCCGAATGTTTATGTGCCAGGCTACAGTCAAAAATCTGTGGCGTTGGTGAACGATTATTATTTTTTCACCTTTCCCCAGAGCGGGTCCTGGCCAAATCTGTCCAACCACCAGTCTTCAGCGTCGTAAATGTTTTTTTCGTTTTCATCTGCTTTGAGGGGAAATTGATATCCGCTACAGTAACTCATGAGAATGTCATAGGATTTAATTATTGCGTACATTTTCTCTTCTCTCTTTTTTCTGTCGGCATCATGGGCAGCAAGGTCGGGATGGTTCTCGTTGCTCAGGCGGTGATACGCCTTTTTGATATCCCCCATGGTTGCCTTGTCACCGAGCCTTAGAGTTCTCCCAGCCTGTTCTATTGCCTGCCATTCTTTACGGTTCATGGAATTTTATTTCCCCTTTTTCCTTTTTTCTGCCAGCTTTTTTCCGTGCCGCTGAGAAGCCGTTTGATATTGGCACTATGTTTCCACCAGATTATTATGGCAATAAACCCGGATAGGACAAGTTTCCAGCCCGGTTCATCAAGCAGATAAAGCCAAAAGGGGATGGCGGCGGAGGCGAGCAGGGAACCAAGGGAAACAAAACCGGATACTTTGACCACGATAATAAAAAGAACAAGACTGAAAAGCAGAGCCGGCGGGGCAAGAAAAAGGAAAACTCCCAGACCGGTGGCAACCCCTTTGCCTCCCTTGAAACCAAGGTAAACAGGGTACGAGTGACCAATAACAGTGGCAGCCCCGCAGAGGGCAACGAAAATATCATGGTACGGGTCACCTTTTAAGATAAGTGATGCTCCGTATATTGGTAAAAATCCTTTACCAATATCCAGGAGCAGGGTCATTATCCCCATCTTTTTGCCAAGGAGGCGGGCGACATTGGTGGCACCTATATTACCGCTGCCGGCGGTGCGGACATCCACCCCACTGGAGCGGGAGAGGAGCAGGCCAAAAGGGATTGCTCCGACAAGGTATGAAACAATAATACAGATAATTGCAGTAGTGGTCATGGGGATTTACGCCTTGTTTTGTTTAAAGATGACTTCGAGCTCGCAGGCCGCACCGTATGCGGATATTTCTTCTTTTAAAGCGGACACATATGGGCAATCCATGATGGCGAGCAGGGTTTGGCGATGCCGGTAAACCGGTTTGTCTTCACTGTGATTATTAAGCGGCTCAAGTATATAAGGGAAGATCTGGGGACGGCGGCAGACCTCAGGACGATCCGGGTAAACCCGGCAGCGACCACTTATCTTTTCCAGGTTGGGGCAGGAGGTGCCTGTGGGCATAATCAGGCTCCATCCGTTTTGCCATTGAAAGAGGGCCGGAGTTCTTCGCTCATAAAATGGTTTATCATCAATTATAAGAGGTGATTCATCCATGGCAAGGTGTTGCCTGCCCGTTTTGTTGTAGGTCGGTACCGGAAAAAGTTCTACTTCATTCTCTTTAAGGGGAATTTCAAAAAACAGCTGCTCCATGTCTTCAGATGGACCTATACAACAGAGGGTACACCCGCAGGGGCTACAGAGGCGGCTGTTTATTTCTTCGAGTTCACTTGCAAGAACCTGCTGCTGAACCATGGCAGCGATGGTAGTCATTTGATCAAGCTGGGTTCCATCTTGGTCAACTACAATAAAATCAGGTTCATTTTCTTCTTTTATTAACTCCAGCGTTTCAAGATACCGGTGATGCTTTAGTAATATTTCCTCCGGCTGCTCATAGGTCGTGTAGCCTGTTTCGATGGGGGAAGGAATCTCTTTTATTATTTCGGCCACCGTCGTAAACGGACCGGTCAGAAAGATAAACTGAACTATGGAAAGCAGGGGCAGGGCAGGGGACAGCAATAGCTCCGTCTCCAGTTCAGGTGATTGTTTTTTTTTAAAAGGGAGGTGGCGATAATTGTTCATATTCATAGTCACTATTTACACAACTTGCCGCAATAAGACAAGGAAAGCGGTGGCTCCTGGATATTCGACATAAGCTGGTTCCCGTAGGTCTGATTAGCGAAAATAAGAATGAAGATAAAAAATACGGTGAAGTGAAAAAAATAACCGAAAAGTACCAACACGGTAAGGTTTTAGCGTAATCCGACAAGCACGGTGAGAGTCGGATTACGCTAAAACCTTACCATTATATATTTTTGGGGTTTGATTGCAGTCTTTTTTCGTTTATCATCTTTTTGCGTTGTACACGCTCATCCGACCTACATATTTAAACCTTTCTCTTATGTCGAATATTCAGGTGGCTCGTATTGGATTTTCCTCTGGTATTTATCTGCTTTTTCCGTTATTCTTCGTTTCCGATTTCATAACATAAAAAATTAGTAAAATATTTTAAAAGATCATGGCTATTCTCAAAATCCACACTTATCCCGACCCGATTCTTCGCTTAAAAGCTGAGAAAATAATCTTATTTGACAAAAAACTCGAATCTTTATCCATTGACATGGCGGCAACCATGTACGATGCACCTGGAGTTGGTCTGGCAGCCAATCAGGTTGGTATTTTGAAGCAGATTGTGGTAGTGGATATTTCCGAAGAAGAATGCGAAAAGAAATATATAACCCTGATTAATCCGCTGATAAGCAACGGTGAGGGCAGTGTATCTGGCGAAGAAGGGTGTCTTAGTGCTCCGGAATGTATGGGGCAGGTCAAAAGATTTCAGAAAATTCATCTAACCGCCCAAGGGCTTGACGGGGATCAACTGGAGTTTGATGCTGAAGATCGTTTTGCCAGAATTATTCAGCATGAGGTTGACCATCTTCATGGTCGCCTGTTCATTGATTACCTTTCCCTGCTGAAACGGACCATGTATAAAAAGAAAGTTAAAAAAATGCTGAAAGACAACAGTGATGAGCATGGATAAACTGCGCATAGTATTTATGGGTACTCCTGATTTTGCGGTGCCGTCTCTTAAAGCTCTGCTTGACGGTTCGGATATGGTGATCGGGGTGGTCTGCCAGCCAGACCGGAAGAAGGGGCGGGGGAAAAAAATGTTGCCGCCGCCGGTCAAGGTTGCTGCCCAAAAGCATAGTCTTATCGTTTTGCAGCCTGAATCTATTCGCAGTGATGCATTTTTTCAGATCATGGCTGGTTTAAACCCGGATTTAATCGTTGTCACCGCTTATGGAAAAATGATTCCCGAATCATTGCTGAATCTGCCTCCCTTGGGAATTATAAATGCCCACGGCTCGCTGCTGCCAAAATATAGAGGTGCTGCCCCTATCCAGTGGGCAGTGATTAACGGGGATAAGCAAACCGGAGTAACCATCATGCAGATGAATAAAAGCATGGATACCGGTGACATGCTTTTTTCGGTATCAACTCCCATATCTGAAGATGATACGGCTGGTAGTCTGTTTGAAAAACTTGCCCTGCTGAGCGGAGAGGCTCTTATCCGTGCCATTGGACTTCTTAAAGAAAAAAAACTAATCCCCTTAAAGCAGGACGAATCTCAGGCTACGACAGCCCCCATGCTCAGTAAAAGACAGGGGCATATCGACTGGACGCGGCCGGCAAGTGAGATTCACTGCCAGATAAGAGGCCTTGACCCGTGGCCTTCTGCCTATGGTTTTATTGAGGACAGGCGGTTTCGTTTTTTCTCGCCGCAGGTTGTTGAAGATGAAAGCCCAAAAACGCCTGGAACCGTATGGAGAGCCGACGGGCAGGGGTTACTTATTGCCACCGGTGCAGGCAGTCTCCTTATTCGGGAGATTCAGGCGGAAGGTAAAAAAAGGATGTCTGTTCAGGCCTGCCTTTGTGGTATATCACTTGTTCCCGGCGATAAATTTACCTGAATAAAGAAAAATAATGGCAAAAACAGCTTATCTCGACTGTTTCTCCGGAGTCAGCGGCAATATGCTTCTTGGAGCGATTATTCATGCCGGTCTGGAGGAAGAGGTTTTGCGAAATACCCTGTCTGCTCTCCACCTGCCTGCTTGGCAGCTTGGTGTGGAACGGGTCAGAGAATGCGGTTTTGCCGCCATCAGGGTTGGGGTTAAAAGCGAACCCGAACAGCCGCACCGCCATTTAAGGGATATCCGACAAATACTAACGAGCAGTAACCTGCCGGAGCCGGTCAGGGAAAAGTCGCTGGCGGTTTTTATCAGGTTGGCAAGGGCGGAAGCTGCTGTCCACGGGGTGGGGGAAGATGAAGTCCATTTCCATGAAGTCGGTGCCGTCGATGCGATTATTGATGTGGTCGGGTGTGTGGCAGGTTTCTTTCACCTTGATATTAAACGGATTACCTGCTCTTCTCTGCCCATTTCCCGGGGCTGGATAAGTTGTGCCCATGGCGAAATCCCTCTGCCTGCTCCGGCGGTAAGCCTGCTCTTAAAAGATATTCCTGTCTATGGGATAGAGTTATCCCAGGAGCTGGTGACCCCGACGGGAGCGGCCATTGTTGCAGAGCTGGCGGATGGATTTGGAATCATGCCGCCAATGAGCATGGGGGTTACAGGTTACGGGGCTGGAACCTTGAAAAGGGATGATGGCAGACCCAATCTGCTCCGCTTCTGCACCGGGGAATCGTGCCAGGTGGATGAGGTTCAGGAAGTTGAGGTAATTGAAACCCATCTTGATGACTGGAATCCGGAAATATGGCCCCATGTCAGCGAACAGTTGCTGGAATCAGGGGCACTCGATGTCAGTCTTGTTCCTATTCAGATGAAAAAAGGCAGACCCGGTTTTCTGCTTAAGGTTATTTGCTCTCCCGAACATTCCCATCTTCTTAAAAAAGCAATTTTCAGAGAAACAACGGCAATTGGTCTTCGTTTTCACCGCCAGCAGCGAATGACCCTGCCCAGAAAAGCGGTCATGGTGAACACTCCATGGGGAACGGTAACAGCCAAGGCCATAGAAACCGCAGGAGGAACGGTGATTACTCCAGAGTATGAACCATGTCGAAGGCTGGCAAAGGAGAAAAATATCTCTATCCAGGATATTTACAGGGCGGTATCCGGCACTCACCAGCTATTGAAAGAACAGGGCTGAGCAATCCGGTGAGTGCCGGATGTCTAAAGAATTACGGCATTTTCAACTATAGCCTTGTATTTGTATCCAGCTCCAAAATCCTTATCCGCCTGGAGGGTTCCCGCCATGGTAACTATGGAGCCTATTTCCGGTACTTCCTGGGTTGTAACGACCAGATTATGGGTGTTTTTCATGGGGTTGCCGGTACCGTCCTGGAGATGAACCCAGTTTTTTCCCATTATACTTTTGGAAACCTTGACGACTTTGCCACGAACCCGTATTTCCCGGTTGTTTAGCTCGTTTCGTTTGTTGAATGCTTCTTCGATGGTATAGCTGTTTTCTCCCGTAGCCTTTTCTATGGATATACTTTTGGCTGGTACGATTGCGGCAATGCTTCCACCGGAGATTTGTGCTTCCATGTCAGAGACTTTCCGGTTGATATCAGTACGGGTTCTTTCACCCTGAAGTGCCGCTGCAAAGCTGGTCTCTTTTTTATAAGCGGCTTCTTTGGCGGTTTTCTGATATTTGCCAGTGTCCCCGGTGTCGGTTGGGGGTGCGGAGGTCTCTGGTTTAGTAGTACCCGGTTCAACAACCAGTCCGGCAGAAAATATAATTGCCGGAAAGGTGCGATTAAGGGTCGTTGATTTAAAATTGGTCATGGTTATGCCCGGCTGGCAGGCAACCTCGTTCCCTTTTTTAACTGTATCTGTTCTGGGTATAGCGACCCATGTTTCTCCCTCGGCAGTTTCGAGAAGTATATATGTATAGCCGCTGGCATTCATGGTTTCCAGCACCGTACCTTTTAGTGTTTGAGCATTAAGGTTCGTTGCCCCCGGCATGGCATGGCTGATCGGAGCTGTGAACAGGGCAGGGGCGGTGCAGAACAAAGTCAGTATAAGCAGTGAAAAAAAACGATTGTGCAACATAGGAGAACCTCATTTCTGGATTTAAGAGATTGTGGTATTTGATTCGGACTGTTTTTGTTACCGGCAATAAGGACAAACAATATTCAGCAAATGGGGGTATGTCAA
This sequence comes from uncultured Desulfobulbaceae bacterium, assembly GCA_964513405.1. Classification (GTDB taxonomy): domain Bacteria; phylum Desulfobacterota; class Desulfobulbia; order Desulfobulbales; family Desulfobulbaceae; genus DRLX01. Next base: position 5,551 of record CAZEMY010000039.1, on the reverse strand, counting down.
GGGGGAATAAGATTACATCCGACAGGCTCCAAGGGGGGGTTCCCGAGCATGGATAATAGAACAAGGGCAAGGGAAATAGTCAATCATGAACTCTTAATTTCTTTTTTCTCTTTTTCCCAAGGGGGGAGTGGCAGAGGCGGCGGCACATGACTGGAGAACCACGCATCCCATGGCAACAACTGTTATCGTGTCAGCCGGCACAACCACGGCAGCATTTTTTTTAGTGATAAAATCAGCAGGAGGGCGGGCCGCGGTGTCGATGATTTTTCTCCAGCACCGTTTTGTGTGGAGGGTGGGGGGAGACGGGATTGTAAAGGTTTCACTGTTTTGCCCGTGTCCATTGAGCATGACAAAAAAATCATCATCCTCTCCTTCCGGAAGCTGTGAACCGTTGAGGGTAAAGGCAAGGGTGTGGCAATCATGTCCCCAGTCCTGCTGCCCGGGGTGAAGAGCCTGCCAGCTTATTTCCTGGAGGTGGAGCGGCTCTTCTCCGCCAGCGGTAAGGAAAAAATCTTTACGCCGGAAAACAGGGTGGTTACGCCGCAAGCTGATAAGTTTTTTGAAAAAACGGAACTGCTCGGAGTGGTTATCAAGGAATTGCCAGTCTATCCAGCTTATTTCACTGTCCTGACACCAGGCATTATTATTTCCCTGCTGGCTACGAGCAAATTCATCGCCGGCAACCATCATCGGTACCCCCTGGGAAAGAAAGAGAATTACCGCCATGCTTCTTATTCTCCGTCTGCGCAGAGCAATAATCTCAGGGTGATCTGTTTCTCCTTCTACCCCTGAATTCCAGCTGATATTGTTGTTTTCGCCATCCCGGTTATCTTCACCGTTCATTTCATTGTGCTTATGATTGTAGCTGACAAGATCGTAAAGGGTAAAACCGTCATGGCTGGTGATAAAGTTTATGGAATTACATGGTCGTCGGCCACTATGCTGAAACAGATCGGAGCTGCCGGCTATTCTTGTCGCAAGTGGTGCCACCATACCGGGATGACCACACATGAAGGCTCGTACATCATCTCGGAATCGACCGTTCCATTCAGCCCAGCGGTGATGTTCGGAAAAATGTCCGACCTGGTACAGTCCGGCTGCGTCCCAGGCTTCGGCAATGATTTTTGAATCGGCGAGAACCGGATCTTCGGCAATCATTTCCACCATAGGAGGATTGGCAAGGACATTGCCACTTTGATCTCTTCCCAGTATTGAGGCAAGATCAAAGCGAAATCCGTCCACATGCATATGAATCACCCACCAGCGCAGTGCATCCATTATCAACGATCGCACTATCGGATGGTTACAGTTGCAGGTGTTGCCACAACCGGAAAAATTAAGATATGCCTTTGTCCATGGGTCAAGAAGATAGTAGATTGTGTTATCAATTCCGCGGAAACTGTAGGTGTTACCGCCGTCACCGCCTTCAGCCGTATGATTGTAAACAATGTCAAGAATGACCTCTATCCCTGCTTTATGCAGAGCTTTCACCATATCCCGAAACTCGTCAAGTGGTCTGTGCGGGTCGCTTGAGTAACCGGTTTTGGGTGCAAAAAAGGAAAGAGGGCTGTAGCCCCAGTAATTCTTTAATTTCTCCCCGGTGGTAGGGTTTGTGAAGCTACTTCCATTCTCATCAAATTCTGTGACCGGCATCAGTTCAACTGCCGTAATGCCAAGCTCCTGCAGGTATGGAATTTTTTCAATCACACCTTTGAATGTTCCCGGGTAATTAATCTGTGCCGACGGGTGGCGGGTAAAACCTCTGACATGCATTTCATATATGATACTGTCCTCAAGGGGGCGATTAAGAGGGCGGTCACCCTCCCAGTCATATAGCTGATCTTCCAGCAGGCAGCAGGGTCTGTTACCGAGGCAGTTTCTCGCTTCTCCCCAGGGGGGAGACCGTAACTCCTTGGCATATGGGTCAATCAATATCAACCTCTCGTCATAGCTGTGACCGCTGCCCTTTGGATCAAAAGGACCATCAATACGATATCCGTACCTCAGGGAAGAGTATTGGCCGGCAAGAAGGGCGTGCCATATATTACCGGTTCTGTGTTTCCTGGGGTTGAGAGTGATTTCCTCTCGGACTGTGTTTATAACCTCATCAAACTCAATAATCAGGGTTACTTTTTCTGCATGACGGGAGAATATGCTGAAATTGATCCCCTGATGGGTTATTGTTGCACCAAGAGGTTCTGGCATTCCGGGAAGTAAGTTCATTTTTTGGCTTGATTTGATAATGGTTATTATTTATGTTGAAGCCTATGGGCAGCTATTTTGCGGGAAATACTGATGAGGATATAACAATTTTCATGTTACGGATAAAGGGATTGCTACTCATCAATGCCGGCATCATGGTACTCTTGTTTTTAGTTTAACACAACAACGCATCATACAGGGAGATACGATATGGGATTGTTTACTTGTCTGGGATTATCATCTGAATTGGCCATCGACTGGCAAATGAATCCGGAGTATTCATTTGGCACTTTTGAATCATGGGGAGGCAGGGAACGGGTTCGGAGTGAAACAGAACGAATTTATTACTTTTTTATTGATGCCTGGGGGGATGAGCCGCGTCTTTGTCTGATGGAAAGAGGAGTGAAACATGCCAAAGTGGTAGCTGAAATTACGGCTCCGGCAGAAATGCTTAAAAAATGCGTTGCAGAGCAGGGCAAGGTTGCCTTGTTTGAGAGAACCTTTGCAATAAACAAAGAGGTTAAGAACTGGTTGCAGGAAAATGTTGTGGAAATTGAAGACAGCCCCCTCGTGACCCCTGTGGCTGAGAAACCTTTTGAGATTGATGGCGGTACAGCCTTGCCGTTTGCAGGCGACCCCGTTCCTGAACTATCGACATTCAGCCTGCCTCTTAAGTCCGGGGAGATGAGCGAGGATAGTGTGGTTGCTCTTGTTAAAAAATATGACTTTGTCGATCACGAACGAAACCCACAGGGGAATTTCAGTAATCACCTGATCGATAATGGTGATGGCTTGACGGTGACTGATCGGGTAACCGGTCTCATGTGGCAGAGAGGCGGTGTGGATATAATGAGCTATCGCTCCATGCAGAACAGGATTAAGAAGCTTAATCAGGAGGGGGTTGCAGGTTATGGAGATTGGCGGATTCCCAGTATGGCTGAGGCTCTTTCTCTGATGGAGCGAACTTCCCTCAATGGTCAGTTTCTCCATTCATGTTTCTCTACTCAGCAACCTTTTATTTTTGTAGATGGTATTCGTAAACCGGGCGGTTACTGGTTTGTGGACTTTAAACATGGTCGTGCTTTTTGGGCATCCGGTACCATTCCGGGCGGGTTTGGTCGTTTTTGTCGTTGTGAATAATGAAAACATGGTCTTCGGAATGTACATGAAATAACTTGAGACATATACTTGCCCTTCCTTAGAGAAAAGCAGTGAATTGCAAAAAAGACATTGAATTGCATGAGAGTAGCCTATATTATATAAAAGGAGCTTGGTTTTGGGTGAGCTGGATTTTAAAAACATATTATTTAATATCAGGAGTCGGAAATAAATAATCCGGTTAATTCAGTACTCAACCTTAAAATATTAAAATAGGTCTGTTGGGGAGGTATAGAGTTGAAGCGAATATTGATTGTTGACGATGAGGAGCAGATTCGCTCGATGTTGGCAAAGATGTTATCCCCGGAGGGATATGAGGTTCATACGGCCGAAGATGGCGACAAAGGTATGACAATGGTAGGAAGATATGATTTTGATCTGATAATCACAGACATGATCATGCCGGTGAAGGACGGGCTTAAGTTTATAATGGAGCTGACCCGTGATTACCCGGAGTTGAAAATAATAGCTATCTCCGGAGGCGGTGCAATCAAGGCTGAAAGGTATTTGACTATGGCCGGTTATCTCGGAGATATTGCCACCTTGGAAAAACCGTTTAAACGGGAGGTTCTTCTTGCCCTCGTGGAGGAACAGTTAGGAAGTGTTATGTAGTCCTGACGCAAAAAAAAGATCCTGTCATTAGACAGGATCTTTTTTTTTGCGAGTTTTTTTGTCAGTTAATTAGCTCTGGCTATCCTGTTCTTTGCAGCCTTGTTTTTGGCAAGCTGTGATTTTCTTTGGAAACCATACTCAACAAGATTTTTAATATCTGGCCACATGGTTTCGCTACCCATGATAGCAACGATTATTGAACCTTCTGGTCTGGTAAATTTTCCCACATAAGTTTGCCGTGCAGCCGAAGTAAATCCTGTCTTCCCACCCTTTGTACCATCTACCTGCCACAACGCCCTGTTTTTATTTCTTAGAGTTGTGCCAAAAGAAGTTTTTGCTTTTGTTGTCCGCATCCGGCGGGCAAACTCTTCATCATTCATGGCGTGATTAAAAATGGTGGCGAGATCCCTGGCGGTTGATTGCTGACCCTTGGCGGTCAGACCTGAAGAGTTCCGGCAGACTGTGTGTGTTGCCCCCCATAGCCGTGCCCTCAGGGTCATTATTCTGGCAAAATCCTTTTCATTTCCCGCTATTTTTTCTGCCAGAGCCACACTGGCATCATTGGCAGATGTTAAAAGTACTGCATTTATCAAATCATTAGCCTTATATTTTTTCCCGGAATTAAGGTGAATCTTTGATCTTGGCATCTTTGATGCCCGTTTACTTACCTTTACTGTTTCGTTGTCGCTTAAGGATTTCATCGCGATCAGCCCTGTTAAAACCTTAATGGTTGAGGCTGGCTGGCGTGGGGCATCCGGATTTTTGGCAAAAATGGTTTCTCCGGTTTCCGCATTCATAATAAAGGCACTTCGTGAACTTATTCTTTTTTCGATGCCAGCCGTTCTCCTTGAAGTGTGGCTGGTTCTGCCTACCCGTTTTTTTACAGAACTTATATTCCCGTAATTCCCCAGGGTAACTAATTTGTTGCCGACAACTGTGCTGGCTGTATTTTGTCCTGTAGGGCGATGTTTGGCTGAAATGTCAAGGACGGGAATCTTGGCTGCCTGAAGAGGAGATGCTATGCCGACAATGATAATTGCGAGAAGCAGGACGCGGATTCTTATAAATGATAATTTCATGGGAGATTGTAAGCAGTTTTCTGAAACAAGAGACTTAATCTAATAAAGCCTCTGTTCAAGGTTATAGTTGTTAGAGGCGTGCTGCTACTTGCCTCCATCTATCATATTATTTTGCGGGGGAATGTATAGGGAACAGACAAAAAAAGAAAGCACTAACGCTCAAGCTACTTAACCCCCACCCTTCATCTTTACTTGTAGAATGAGTGGATAAGCTTGTCAAGGCTTTTACCTTTTTTTAAGGAGATATGTGTTTTTTTTTGAGGAGGCATTGAATTTGACTTTTGCATTTTAATCAGGATATCATAGAAAGATAACGATTGTTTAAACAGTTTTGCTTTGGTTGATGCAAAATCAGTAATAGACTCCATACCTGCCGGTGGAATAATTTTTCTTTCTCTCGGTTCTTCCCATTGCCCATACCTATGAGTTCACTATCGGTTTTATTCAATACACTAAAGTGACAAATCGAGCAAGCATGTTATGGGTTGATTTAGCAATGT
>CAZEMY010000038.1:0-12187 GCA_964513405.1 uncultured Desulfobulbaceae bacterium | reverse complement strand
ATAGTATCAACCAGTTAACAACATGTTAATCGTATCACTTTTCTGTATTGCACCCTCTTTTAACTAACTACTGCTGTCTCAATAGCATCTCTGACCTATCGCCGTCTGCCGGCAGCCCGTTTTGCAGCTTTCAGGGGGTTTATCCTCTGCACCACCTGATACTGACCTGGCAGCCAGGTTGGGTTATACTTAGCTTCTCCGGACTCATATTTATCTTTTGTTTCCCTGTCCTTAAAGACCAAAACCAGGTTCCACGAGCCATGTTTAAGTGTTAGCGGATTTATTGAAACATGCTCAATGTCCTGTTGTTTCAATTCATCTATCATCATTTCAAGCGGTCTGACATTACGAAAAACCGGACCGCCCTCAAACCTGAATGCTATTGCAAGTGACATAAATTTTCTCCCTGTAACATGTAATTTATTTAATCTCAGCCTTTAACCGTTTATCGTTTCGGCAAGATATTTGCCAGCCTTGAATTTGACAGATTTCCTGGCAGGAACATCCATTATCTTACCGCTCTGCGGATTACGACATTTTCTTGCTGTTCTATCAACTGTTGAGAATTTACCAAAGCCAACCAGGTTGACGGTGTCTCCTTTCTCCAGGGTATTGACAACAACCTTTTCAAAACTACGGACTATCTGTTCGGTTACTGTCTTGGTTATGCCTGTGGAGTGAGAAACCTCATCTATAAGATCTGTTCTGTGCATCTTTTTTCCCCCGTAAAATATTGTGTAGGTAAATTGAGCAGTGTTTTACAAAAGTCCACGAATAGTATATGAAAACAGCTTCAACCGCAACAACAATATTCACATGATGCAATATATTTCTGTATGCCTAATCTGGTGAAATGCATAACAGATGCGTAAAGAGTGGAAATTTATCTGCCCTGGTGCCACCCCTCTGCGGTGGTACCTTATGCTTCCCGCTTTGCGGCAAGAAGCCAAGACATGCAGCAGATAGCCGGTTTTACCTGAGGACGCAGAGCGTCTAGAGTGTTCGTCACACCGCAGAGCGGTGTGACGAGAATTTATTTAGAGAGCCTGTTTGCTATCGCAAACAGGCTTGGAGTGATGAGGATTATGGGGCAGGGGATGAATGATAGGGGTAAATACCTTCCTAATCTTTGCCAATAAAAGCAATGGCTATAAGACCAAAAAAACCAGTGGTAAGTACTAGGGCAAAATCTCCCTTATTACTTATTAATCTCTCTTTGATTCCTTCCCTGGCCGGTATTTTGCTCTGTTTGCCCGGCATAAGGAAAAAAGCAGCCAATGCCATAAAGATGCCGGCAAATGACCAGAGACCACCGAACTTTAACTGGGGATCGGCATGTCCACGATAGGGGTTTTCGAAGCTTATCTGGACAGGGAAAAGCAGGTCCCTTGCAAATTTGAACAGAGGAGGATTGGGGTTATAGCGCTTCAGCTCAAAAGTGCTGATAATATTGTAATCAGTATCCATGGCTGTCCCGTAAACTTTAAGTGGACCGCCGACGATTACTGTCTTATAGAGAGGATTGATAAGCAGGGTGAAGTCCATGTCCTTAGGCCGGTAATTGTCAACCGGCAGGGGAATCAGGCGGTAGTTGTCATAAGAAATAAGATGAAGACCTCCCTGTCTGGTGAAAATAGTACCGTAAAATTCCTTGCGTCTGTTCTCTGAGATAACAATATCCTGAATATCAAGGGCCGGGTCAATGGGAGTTCTGACAATCAAAGGTTTGTCCAACACTCTTTTGACATGAAAAACCACTCCCGAACTGTCTCTTATGAAAAAACCTTCATCAAAAGGTTTAAGATTGGTGGTTTTACCGCCGACAACCGTGGCAGGGAAATTGAAATCCAGTTTCTTTAAAGCATCTGTGAACCTGCCGGTCAACACCATGTCTAACTTGTTATAGTCGGCATTGACAAACTCCATGGCACCATAGGTGAACCTGAATACATCTTCAGGAAACGGCATTATCGCCACTTCCGGGTTGTTGTTGAAGAGCGGGTAGAGGTCTATCTGCTGGTGATGACCATCCAGATGGCGACTTTTTGTCTCAAACCCCTGTTTGCCGGCCTTAATGGCTTCGGCGTTAAAACTCTGACCGGAAACGGTCACCGGCAGGAGTTTTTTTCTTTCCAAGTTCCTGAAATAGAGAAAAGGAAGCAGAGCTTCAAACTCAGCCCGGTTGTAGCTGTTACCATCTTCATCTTTATAGTTGAATTGATGACCGCCAAGGGATTCCCGGTAAACAAACTGTTCCAGTACCGGGCTGAAAAAAAGTAGGGGATTGCCGATTTTTTGCCCGAACACCTTGTCAAAACCAATCGGCAGGGAATAACTCATTGCTGCAATTGCAAGTATGATTATGCAATATCTTGATATTTTTTTTATATTCATCACGAACCTCCTTTTTCCTGAAATCTGCGCCCGGACTCAAATACAGTTAGTAATGATAATGGGACAAGCAGCATCAGCAGGCAGAGTGCAGGAGCGAACCAGCTGTAACCGATTCCGGTAAACAGCATGGAGGCCAAAATTGCAAAGACAATAAGTATAAATATTCTCCTTGGCCAGGATGGTTCGAGAAGAACGGTGATACTGCCAAGATAGGCAAGTAAGCCGGCAAGTATCCAGGGGGCCATGGTCGGCAGAACAGTTGCAGCCACCTCCATCGGGAAATACATCCGTATGGTCATGCCGATCATCAATAAATTCATCACGCAGACAGCCAGGTAAAGCAGGAGTCCGCAGATAATACTGTAAAGAAGCATGATGTCGCGTTTCATGGGAAGATGAAGAGAGATTCTTAAACGACCTCCCAGCATTTCGGGTATAAATTGGGCGGCAGCTAATGTCAGGCCGGTGAGAAGGGGTAGGTGCTGAATGCTGTCGTAGAGGACTGAGTGGAGATGAATGGCCTGGTACCAGACCATCTCGGCATGTTCAGCCCTTAACTGCTGGCGGATACCAAAAAATATTTTTATACATATGGCGAAGTTGACTACCATGGCGGCTATAAAGTACCGCTGCATCTTGAGCCATTCCTTTAAGAGGAGAGAATGCAATATATTCATTTTCATTTAATATTTCCCCATCAGTCCGATAAAGGCGTCTTCAAGTGTCATTTTAACCTTGTGGATATTATCCGGGCTGATTCCCATGTCTTTTATATGCTGTTCAACCAGCTCCATCCCAGCAAAAGAGTAAACCGAAACTTTCTCGTTGCGTTGTTCAAAACCGATAATAAGATCATCTTTTTTAAATTGTAACTCGCTGTCGGCATTGAACACATATTGATGAAAAGAACCCATAAACTCCTCAAGATCAGTCTGCATAATTTCACCCTGATCAATAAATATCATGGTATCCACCAGTTGTTCCAGATCCTGGACGATATGGCTGGTAACAAATATGGTTTTCCCGTCCCCGGCGACAAAGTCGTGGAGTACATCAAGAAATAGGCGGCGATAACCGGCATCAAGTCCCATGGAATAGTCATCAAGGATGAGCAAATCCGGGTTTTGGGCTAAAATTACCCCAAGCACCACCTGGGAGCGTTGTCCGCATGACATATTACCAACCTTGTGGTCTCCGGATAATCCCATCTTGCCGACTAGGTCGAAGAAAGTTTCCGCTTCCCAGTTCGGGTAGCAGCCCCGGTAAAATTTTTCAGTCTGGTTGATGGTCATGAACTCGTAGGCAAGATGCCCTTCATGGAGCAGACCGATGCGGTTTCTTGTTGTTGCCGGCAGGTCGTGGGATTTTTCACCAAGAACGAGACATTCACCGCCGCTTGGTTTGAGAAAACCCATGAGAATGTTGACAAGGGTTGTTTTCCCCTGGCCGTTTTTCCCCAGTAGACCGCAGATGCTTCCTTCGGCAACAGAAAAGTTGAGGTCTTCGTAGATAACCCGTCCCTTGTCGTACTGTTGACGGAGATGATGTACTTCTATAGCATTCATGATATCAATTATGAGAGTGTTTAAGCTGATTAAAGAGGACTTGCAAACCGGTAAAATAAAACACGCTAAGAGGTTTAAGGCGAGTCAAGTAGTTTAAATAACCCTAAGTCCGAAGTGTATGCCTTTATGTTGCGAAGAATGTCGTATAACTACCTGCTTTTAACTATTATAGTTTTGACTTTTAGCTAACTGCTAAAAGCCTAACTACTTTTATCATCATCACGATTCTTTTTTGTCTTGTCGGCACAACTCGAAGAACCGCATGAACAACCCTTGGTAACAATAATCTTTCGATACAAATACCAGACTGCCACTGCAACTATCGCCAAAGGTATAAGGATGTTCAAGTATTCCATATTACTGCTCCAGGCATAAATTAGCCGCAGCTCCTTATGGGAGTCTGCAGCTAATAAGGTTTAAAGAAAAAACCATTCCGATTACTTCATGTCCCTGGATTGTATCCAGATTACAGCATCGCGGGTACAGGTTTTACCCTTGTATGTGAAATCAGGGTCAAGGTCAAGGGCAGCAAACCCCCACCATCCAGCCCTCGGGATACCAAATGTAAACACACCATTATCATCGGTCAAAATAGTTGTTAGTCCGAAAGAACCCTGGGGGTCTTCTACTTCCGGTTCCTTTGCAAATGCGTTTGACTCAAGTTGTATGTCGTGGTTTAGAAAAGTAACTTCAACCCCGGTGTTAGCTACAGGCTTACCATTTAACAACACCTGTCCCTGGAATATATTACCTGTCCAGCGGTTATAAGGCTGAACCAAGGGGACGATTTCGGCAGGGGCACCTACAGGCTCATTCCATGCACCTGGCTCTCCCCCTACATTTACTATCACCTTGGTATTCTGCTGCATATATACATCTTCTGACTTTTCAAAATAAGGGGCAGGAACCAGGAAAAAGAGATGGTCGCCGCCACGAGCCTTATAAGTGGTTTCCCACGCCTGGTTGGAATTTGTAAGGCTTGTCCATTGGGTTGGTTTTAGTGTACCCAGTAGGTCTGTTCTCTTTGGTTCACCTTCACCCCGACTGCGGATCACGAAAAACTGCTCCGGCTTTTCCATTTGCATGGTATATTTAGCATTAAAAGGATGGGTGAAAACCAGTTTCAATGGTATTGTTCCGCCCTTTTTAAGTGCTGATTCAGGGGTGTAAATCATCTGGAAATGGGCTGAGGCGACGGTTGCTGAACCAAGGATTGCAACTCCTGCAAGAAGTGAAACCAGTTTTTTGTTCATTTTGTTCATTTTGTTCCTCTTTTAAAGTAAGTAAAAATTGAATAACCATTACCAACAAATAATATGGACACCAGCAAGGTGCCCATATTATTTGTTTAAATTATTACTCGACAATTTCTTTGCCTGGGACTTTTATTGCGTGACCTTCTCCCGCATCAAACATGACGATGAAATCGACTTTGGGTTTGTCAAAGGTAAACTCAGAGTCTTCGTTCATTTGACCTTTAATTAATACCCTGCCATCTGTTGTCTCGACCCGGACAGCCACTCCGGAAGCGGAAGATCCATCAGAAAAACCTCCTTCACAGGTGATTGTGCCGTCGCCATTATCAAAACATGAACAAAGGGGAGTGTGTGCCTGAACCAGAGTTACACTGAGTAATAAGGCTGCTGCAATTAAAAAAGTTTTTAAAATCATTGGACACCTCACGGATCTTGTTATTGGTAGAAGTGCAGATGTCTGCACCTGTTATTTGCAACGGGGAAAGATTAGCTGAGGCTAATTTGAAAGTCAATGCTTTTCTTTCAGCTTCTTGAAAAAAGATGGTGATTGACTTTATGTTCTCTTGTTCGTAAAAATTATGTGGTTTGCTTTTTGTTTGACGACTAATAGAATATACCGTATAGGTAAAGACAAATGACGACCTACTATTGAATACAAAAGAGGAGAAAGTATGCGTGGTGAAAAAAAAAACAGACGGGGTAGGATGCTGGGAGATTGCAAACCGGGTGAACGGGCAAAAATTTGCTGTCACCATTCCCAGGGTGCGATCAGGCAAAGGCTTCTTGATCTTGGTTTTGTACCTGAATCTGAAGTTGTTGTGGTAAGGCGGGCACCTCTTGGTGATCCCATTCAGTGTAAGGTGGCTAACTATAATGTGACTTTGCGCAGGTCAGAGGCATCATTGATTGAAATTGAGTGAGGATGCTTAAGTATCCTTAAACAGGCTGGCATAAATTGATATAGCTGGCATTGGTGAGTATTAATTACTAATTCAGTCCATTTGTCGCTGATAAATGGACTGAATTAGTAATTTTATAATCAAGTCAAACTTGCCTGCATAAGTAGTTATAGATTTTTTCCCGTACATGTTCTTTCTTCGTTTGTCCGCCTGTTTTTTTTTCTGTGTGTATTCATATCGTTTTTAACTATCACATAATTTTTCTGTATAAGGGAAACAGTTTCTTATGGTAAATAAACAAAAGAAAGAAAAGCTTCTTGTTGGTCTTGCCGGGCAGCAGAATGCCGGCAAATCAACTACATTTAATATGCTCACCGGGGCAAATCAGCATATTGCCAACTATCCAGGGGTTACAGTTGACAAAAAATCAGGTATTTATAAACATGAGGGAGTAAAGGTTGAAACCGTTGATCTGCCCGGCACTTACAGTCTGACTTCATTTTCCCTTGAAGAGCGGGTTACCCGTGATTTCCTGATTCTGGAAAAACCGGATGTGGTCGTAAATGTGGTTGACTCTTCATCCTTGAAACGGAGCCTTTACTTTACCTTTCAGGTGCTGGAAATGGGGTTTCCCGTGGTCATGGCTCTGAACATGATGGATGTTGCCAAGCGAAACGGGATTGTAATAGACATTGGTCGTCTCCAGCACAGGCTCGGGGTTGATGTTATCCCCACTGTCGGTCGTCGGGGTAAAGGGAAAAAAGAACTGCGGGATGCCATTCTTGCCACAGTAAACCGCAAGGAGGGTAAAGTTCTCCATATATCCTATGAAGACCTTGAATCAGGTATAAAAAAACTTGACAAAAAACTTAAAGAGACAGGGCTTGCCGATATATATCCAACTCGGTGGCTTGCGGTCAAACTGGTGGAAGGAGACAGTGAGGCAACCCGAATTGTAAAGGATGAGTTTGGCGAGACAAGCCCAGAGATGGAGATGGCTGAAAAGATCAGGCATGATTTTGAGGATGAACATTATATGCCTGTGGCCGACTATATGATGGGTTGCCGGGATCGGCTGGCAAGCTCTATTGTTGAAGTTTGCGTTAAAGAGACCAGGAAAAATAAAGCCAATGTTTCTGAAAAAGTAGATGCTATTGTCCTTAACCGTTTCCTTGCTCCTTTTTTCCTGGTTGCCACAGTTTTTACAATTTACCAGCTGTCCATTGTTCAGGGGTATGAGCTGACCCAGTACTGGTGGCCGTATCTTTCTCAGATTAGGGCTGTTATTGCCGGTATTCTCCCTGATGCAGGGATGCTCCATGACCCATATATAAGATCAATGGGATTATGGATGGTGGACTCTGCCAATGCCCTTTTGAATTATATCCCGATTTTCCTGATTCTCTTTGCCCTGATTGCCATTCTTGAGGATTCCGGGTACATGGCTCGCATCGCCTTTATTCTTGATAAACTTTTTTATTCATTTGGATTGCACGGGCAGTCGACACTCCCTTATGTCCTTGGCGGTGTCTTTGCCGGCGGCTGTGCTGTCCCTGGGGTTATGGCGACCAAGGGTATTCCTGATGAACAATCCCGTATGGCGACCATCCTGACGGTTCCCTATATGAACTGTCTTGCCAAAATACCTTTTTATGTTCTTCTTGTGAATGTCTTTTTTGCCGAGTATAAATCCTGGGCAATGCTCTTTCTCTCCACCATAACTATTTTTGTCGCCCTCCTGGTAGCAAGGCTGTTGACCGCCACAGTCTTAAGGGGCAAAGAAGCGGCACCATTTGTAATGGAGCTGCCTAATTACCATCCACCTACTTTTTTTGGGGTGGCTCAATGCTCCATTGAAAGAACCTGGCAGTATGTTAAAAAAGTTGTCACCATTGTCATTGCTGTCTCTGTATGCGTATTCACCCTCTTGCAGTTTCCTGGATTGAGTGAAGAAAGGGAAGGGTACTACGATGCCAAACTGAACAAGGCGGTGTCAACTTTTTATGGAAAAATTGAGGGGAACAAATATGCGGAGAGGTTCCATGACGAAGCTGATCTAGTAGATTTCCTTAACCTGTACACCACCTTTCGGGCTGCGAGGTTGAATGTCAAGGGTGCGGAGGCATCCAAGGCTCTTGATGCCCGTTTTAGGGAGATAAGTCCGGATATGTTTCTTTTTCTGAAACGAGGAGGCGATAAGGATGCCCGGGCAATTAACAAGGCGGTTCGTAAACTGGCATCAGAGCGAAGAACGCTGCGGCGGAACATGAGTGAGGAACGGATTAAATCCAGTTTCCTCGGAACCATAGGTCGTTCTCTTGAGCCGGTAACCCAGTGGGCCGGTTTTGACTGGAAAATAAATGTGGCTATTCTTTCATCTTTTGCTGCCCGTGAGTCAAGTGTGGCAACCATTGGAGTGTTGTATCAGAAGGGAGCCGAAGATAATATAAGCCTTGAGGAGAGGATGGCTGCGGAAACTGCCGAAGAAGGAGGTTTCACTCCTCTCCACGCTCTGGCTATTATGGTCTTCTTTGTCCTTTATCCGCCTTGCCTGGCAACCACAATCATGATTAAGGTGCAGACCGGTTCCTATAAATGGATGCTATTCTCCATCTTGTTCCCCACCGCACTCGGATTTCTGGTGTCATCGGTTATCTTTACCGGTGGCAGTGCTGTGGGGCTGAGCGGTATTCAGATTATGGGTGTTTTTTATGTCTTTATTGTCCTTCTTACTCTTATTGTCGGCTTAAGCAGAAACTGGGGGCAGAAGGGGAATGTTACATACAACCTGCCGGATCTGGCAGAGGGGAAAAGTTAGCCTGAGATGGGCAAAGCGTAACTAGGTGACACCAGTGAGGTGTTGCCTGGCTATGTTAATTGCACAATGTCTTTGCTTCCTAAGTGGGCGAAGACAGCAGGGTGGTATTCTTCACAATTCAATAGTTTTTGTTTTTGTTCGACATTCGAAATTATCTTTTCTGCCGCAGGGCATCATGTTCTCACTATGTACGGGGCCAGTACATGATTATGCCCACTCCAAGGAGGGCAACGCCACCGCCGATCAGATCAAACCTGTCCGGAGCTACCTTATCAACCTGCCAGCCCCATAGAATTGCCAGAGCTATGAAGATTCCGCCGTACGCCGCATAGGCTCGACCAAAATCAGTTGGCTGAAAGGTGTGGATAATACCGTAAAGGATAAGTGCCATTGCTCCGGCAGCTGCATACCATAGGGGTTTCCCTTCCCGTATCCATAACCAGATAAGATAACCTCCGCCGATTTCAAATAATCCGGCGACAATAAAGAAAGAGATGGATTTGATTGTGGTTATGGTGTCCATTTGAATATTTTTACTTGGCAGCCTCAGTGCTTATCCTTGCAGTTGCAGGTAGCTACGCAGTTGTTTTTCTTACCGTTGCTGCATTACTGACAGCAGCAATGGTAATCATGTTATGGATAAGTGCTCCGCTTACCGGGGATATAAGACCAAGGCTGGTTCCGGTCAGGGTTGCACCGTTTAGAGCTATTGCTATGGTGTAACTTTCCTTGATGACCCGCAGGGCTTGCTGACCAAAGGCAAGGGTGGAAACGACCTGGTTGAGATTGCCGGGCTGGAGGACAATATCAGCGTACTCAACCGTGACATCGGCACCGCCGTCTCCTATGGCAAGGCTTAAATCTGCAGCGGCAAAGGCCGGAGTATCATTGATACCGTCACCTACCATGGCTACCACATCTTTTGGGTGTTGTTTTTTCCAGTTACTTATCCAGGTGGCTTTGTCTTCCGGTGACTGGGCTGTTAGTACCTCATCAAAGTCAAATTCTTTCAGCATCAGTTCTGTTCCACTCTGATTGTCACCGGTGAGGAGAACAATATGTTTTATCCCCATGGCTCTGATTTTTTTAAGAGCCTGATAAATATTCCCCTTTATTTTGCTTTTTGTTTCCAGCGTGCCGATGAGATGGCCATCGACAGCAACATAAATCCTGCCGGTGTCCACGCCAACTTTATTTTTGTTCTCTTCCGGTTGTACTTTTTGAGAAGGGCAGGAGACAAGCCGCTCTTCCATGAATCTCAAGCTGCCCACCAGGATTTCTCTGTTTTTTATTATAGCTCTCACTCCCCTGCCGGTTACAAGTTCACTCTCATCGCAGGGAAGCAATACCAGCCCATCTTCATTGGCTTTTCTAACCACAGCTCTGCTTAATGGGTGCGGCCATTTTTTCTGGGCACTGGCGGCAAGCTGGAGAATCGTTGCTGGTTTATACCTCTTATCCGTGTTGGTAACTGTCATGATTTTCGAGGTTGGAGCCGTCAAAGTTCCGGTTTTATCAAGAACCAGGACATTGACCATACCGGCAATTTCCACATAACGACCTCCCTTGATCAGAATTCCCGCTCGGGCAGATCTGCTCATAGCGGAGCTGACTGCCACGGAAGTGGAGATCCGTAGTGCACATGGACAGGTTATAATTAGCACAGCCATGGCCTGGAGAAGGTTGCCGGTGAGCAGAAAAACTGCTCCGGCAAGACTTAGAGATATGGGAACCATGATCTGGGAAAATTTCTGGCTGGTTCTCAGCAATTCGCCGGGATCGTTTTCCGCTGTCTCTATAAGGCGAATAATGGCAGCCAGCCGGGTTTCTTCTCCAGCCTTGTCAACCCTGACTCTGATTTCGCCCCGTTCAACCATAGTTCCTGCCAGAACCTCATCGTCTATGTTTTTTGTTACCGGCAGGCTTTCGCCGGTAAGGGTTGATTCATTAACCAGGGCATCACCCTTTGTTACTGTTCCGTCCACAGGGATTATGTCGCCGAGTCGGAGGCTGATGATATCTCCTATGAGAAGACTTATCGCTTCCACCTCTATTTCAATACTTTTTTGGTCATTGTCATTGTCATTTTTAATAAGCCAGACTTTTTTCTGTCTGCCGGCCAGCATCTCCCGTACCGCCTGGCGGGTGCTGGCTTTAATTTTGTTTTCCAACCAGCTTGAAAGATTGAATAACCAGAAAACCGTTAATGCGGCAAGGACATTGCCGGTGAGGATGGATATATAAAGGAGTCCGGTTGAGATAAGACCCATATCCGGTTTACCGGTTTTTTTGAGGTTTTCAAGAGCCTGGCGTTGGATGGGCAGGGAGAGCCACAGGGCGGTGAAGGCGGGCAGGCTTAATACTTTGGCGGCTATGGATGTGGAAACAGCAGCCGTGGTAAAAAAACTTTTACCAAATAGATAGAGGCCGTAGAGTCCGGAAAGGATCAAAACCGGAGCAGAAACATGGCTGTGCCGGTTTTTTTTACCATCTCTACTTTTGCATGAGTTACATCGGCGGGATTGTTCAGAGATTGTATATGAAGCGTCAGGGTTGCTCAGAAACAGGGAAACTGCTTCACCGACAGCATCACTAACTGTGGTTATGGAAACTATTTTGTCAGGATGTTCTATGATAACGGAACCAGTGCTGTTTCTGACCTGGACCGTAACCACGCCGGGCAGTGCGTCTATCTTGTTGCTGACAGCAGAACATAGTTCCGTCCGCTTACGAAGAAACGGAAAAGTAATCCTGGTTCGATAAGATTTACGGTGTTTTACAGTATATTTAATTGTCTGCACCAGTTCAAGTTCACCCTTGGGATTTATAGCTAATGGTTAATGATGAATTTTTAATGTTGGATGTTGTAGCGATTGGTAAAACAACATTAACCATTAACAATTAACAATTAATCATCACCTTTTGGTTTGGCAGCTGTTTCTGCATGGGCTTCTGCCTTGGCATCTTCAAACTTTTCCTTCATCTCTTCTACGCCACACTGGGCAGCAAGGGTGAGTTTGGATACGGTTTTGACAACCCCTTTCTGCACGGTCTCATTGGTTATCAGTAGGGTTACCGCAGCTCCCAAGAGAGCACCTTTCCAGAATTGGGAATCCTGAACATCAAGACCAAGAATGGAAGTAGTTGGTACTGCTGCCGGATTTACTGTCAGGGCAGGCTGTTGATAAACAGGAGTTGCTGGCTGTTGGTAAACCATTTGTGGCTGCACCTGTTGCTGTACTGTTTGATCTGCCA
>CAZEMY010000037.1:0-12555 GCA_964513405.1 uncultured Desulfobulbaceae bacterium | reverse complement strand
AGCCCCCAATGTTATCCAGTTGAAATTGTTCGATTAAACGTTGGGACACTAGTGAATATATCTAATAAAAAAGCCACCGTCCGGCGGCCTGTATTTTCGCCCTGTTTTTTCATTTATCATCATAGCGATAATCTCCAGCCTTTAACCTAAATACCTGAATAAAAATCCATCCGGATAAAAAGCATGCCGACTATAACATGACACCTGCAAAAGATGCAAGTCTGATTAACTTGAAACTACCACGCCACTTCAAGCTACCTAAACGACGGAACTGACGGGAAAAGTGCAGGATCAGTGTGAGGAATAAAGCGCGACCCTGAAAAACAAATCATAAACTCCTGATTAACATTCAATTCAATATAGGTGATTTTATGGCTGATCTGAAGACTTCGCTGCCTGAGAGATTCAGAGAGAACCATCAACTCTGCCCCATGCAGAGAACTGTTGCCAACAGGCTGATAGACCGACATATCCAAGTCGGGAAGCATACCAAGGGTGATGGCTTTTGCCGGATCAATATGTTTTCCAAAAGCACCGGCGACAAATATTTTATCAAGCTCTGAAAATTCCACTCCTACCTGCCCGATCAGAGTAGTTAATATGGCATACATGGCAGCCTTGGAACGCATCATGGCATCAAGATCTGTCTGGGCCAAAACAACATCCTCCCCACCCCCTGCCTCTTCCACGGGAACAACAACAAACTCCAGAGAGTCCTGCCCCGTCCGCAAACGGGAACGAACAAAATCACGCCTCCCGGCTGTCCCTTTCTGCAAATCACGACACAACTTACCCCTCATATCAACAATTTCGGCGAGATATAACTCTGCCACCAGGTCAATCAAACCGGAACCGCATATCCCCACCGCCGGTTCATCACCGATGGTCTGAACTTCTAACAGCCATGCTTCACGGTTCAGGCTGACCCGCTCAATTGCCCCGGGACCAGCCCGCATCCCCATCCTTGCTACCCCCCCCTCAAGGGCAGGTCCAGCAGCCCCGGCACAGGCAACAAGCCAGTCCCGATTGCCCAGCACGACCTCGGCATTGGTGCCGACATCAATCAGCATACAGGTTTTTTCCATCTTGTCTAACCCCGATGCAAGAATACCGGAAATAAGATCACCGCCAAAATAACTGCCGATGGACGGTAAAATCCAAACCATGGACAACGGGTGAATATCAAGACCAAGATGCGAGGCATGAAATGGGTCAGGACCATTAATCAGAGGAATATAAGGTTCCCGGCAAAGATGGTAAGGGGTTAAAGCAAGCAGCAGGTGAACCATTGTGGTGTTACCGGAAACGCATATCCCCATGATAGCAGACTTTTTAATAGCAGCCTGAACAGTCAGGTCATGGATTAAAGCGTTTATGGAGTCAACCACAGCTCCCTGGAGCAAAGCACTGCCGTCCTGATCGCCACTTTGAGAGGTTGCGAGGTGAATCCGGGTAAGAATATCCGTCCCATATTCTACCTGCTGATTAACCCCGTTTGCATGGCCGATAATTTCTTTTTTCTCCAAATCAATAAGGGTTGCTTCGAGATGGGTTGTACCAAGATCCAAAGCAACAGCAAACACTCCTCCCCCCGGCTCAGCAACAAAGTCTATAAGCTCAAGTCGTTCTTCCAGGACACTAAGAAGTGCCTGACCGGAAAACCCCGCCTTCCGAAACCCGGCCGCCACGCTGCCTATAGCCTGAAAAGGTATGGTTATCTTCCGGTTTCCCAGGGGCTGAGGCAGTTTTTTTTTCACCGCCTGGCAGAGACGGTCAATATCGGCGGTGTTATCGGAGAGACTTGGACTCTCTGCCGTAACCGAAATGGCAATCAACAAAGGTATGTCTTTTTTTTCTTGCTCTATCATTGTATATTCCTATAAATCTCTAAACGCCTCATAAAAAAATTTCTCCGCTGCTGCTTTATGGGTAAATTTAAGATTTTTTTAGCGTAGCTATTAGCCTTTAGACAGAATAAGGTCTTTCTCACAACTGGCAAGATTACTACAGGACTTTTCCCTGAACAACAAAATAAAAAAGATATACCGCCTTGAATCTCCTCTCCAGATATATATCATCGCTGTTTTTTAAAAATATTCTTATCTTGATGGTATCCTTTATATCCATCTATACACTTATAGATTTTTTTGAAAAAATTGACGATTTCACAGAAAAAGATAAGCCCATCAGCCTGATAATTAAATTCTTTGTCCTCAATATTCCCTTTATACTGGATCAGTTAGGCCCAATTTGCATTCTCCTTGCCGGGGTTATTACCCTTGGCATAATTAACCACTCCAATGAATTGATTGCCCTTAAATCCTGTGGCATTCCCTTAAGAAAAATCATATCCCCCATTATTGGCGGCGGATTGGTCTTCACCAGCCTCCTTCTCGCCATGTCCCAGTTTGTTCTCCCAAAAACCATTTCCATCACCAATGAAATATGGCATCAGGATGTCAAAGGGAGAGTGGCTCTGGGTATTTTTAGAAGCGGCAGATTTTACTACCGCGGTACGGATGGATTGTACTCATTTGCCCGTCCTGATCTTAAAAAAAATGATTTTCGGTTTTTTTCTTATACCTCCTGGGACAACGATTATAAACTCACCGCCAACATTGCTGCCCGGCAAGCTGTTTGGAAAGATAATATCTGGACATTATCTAACGGCCAGATACAAAGAAGAGGTAGTGATTCAAAACGGTTCAGCACTGAGATATTCAAAGAAAAAAACTTTCATTTCCCTGAACAACCACCTGACTTTTTCGTGCCTAAATATCGTGCCATGGAACTCTCGCTGACAGAACTGTACAAGGAAACCTTAAGCGCACGCACAGGAGAAGAAAAAAACACTGCCCTGACAAATTTTTATGGCAGAATATCCTATATTTCCCTTGGTATACCTTTAATTCTTGTCGGGCTGCCCATGTTACTCTTTGTTTACCGGGCCTGGGGTCGGGACTTGTCACTCGCCATCCCGGTAAGTTGCGGCATGGCTTTCGGGTGCTGGGGTGTATGGGGAGCGATGCAGTCACTTGCCAGGGCAGAATATTTAAATCCCATCCTTGCCGCCGGTTCAATACACATTATAGTTGCTGCTACCGGCATAATCCTACTAGTTCGGGAGGATTGTTAAGTTATGGCAAAAAAAACAGGTATCGTAGGTGTCCCGCCCCGGGCAGTTATCCGTGAACTTAACCGGCAGCGGGCAGAAATAATTGACCTCGATGAACCTCATAAACAACAAGGCAGACAGTCTTCTCTTAGCCTCGGTGCAACAGCGACATACCTGCCCAGAGTATACTGTGCCATATTAAGAACCGTAGTCTTAAACTGTATGCACTTGAAGTTAGACGAAATATATATTGATGTAGGGCCGGGGAAATGTGACTGTGCCCTCCATGTTTCAACAATTCTTGAAGACATGCTCGACATTCCGGTTATTCGCACCAGAAATAATGATAGCCAGGGAACTGGTTATCCCGTTTGCAAAACAGAAATGCCCCTTATAAAAAAGATGGAATATATTACTGCCTCTGTATGCAAAGACGACCCCGCAGACTGCGACAACTTCCCACCATGCTCCCCAGCCGCAGGATTCTGGGGAGTTCCGCCAAAAGACTGGGGGATGCTGAATCTATTTCCAGACAGCACTCATATTTACGGGTGGACAAGATGTATGGAAAATAAAACTCCTGCCGATACCCATTTGGAAACACAGGTCAACCCGGAAATTCCCACCATTTTTTTTGCCCAGTCGTTCTGTGCCAAAACAGCACTGGCTCTTCATCTTGCCAATCGCCATCCCCATGGGCTTTTTGTTGATTGTGATGTCACTGCCAGTGCCAGCGTCCGGGCTAAGATAGAGGCTTTTCTTGAGCTTAGCGGCGTCACCACCAACAGGTAACAAATTAAAATAACAAGTAAAACAAGTGAAAAAATAAAAATCATGCTACTGGCAGACTTCGGGACATCATACAGCAAAATTATCGACACAGAAAAAGATAAGACACCGCTCATAACCGCTACAAGAGATCTGGAACCATCTTTTGTGGCAGACCTTGCAACCGGCCATAATGCAGCCCGGCGGAGTAAAAGCAGCGTTAACGAGTTGACCGCTCTGGCCAGGGGTGGTATGCGATTGATAAAAAAAGATGACTTCACCCTTCTTGACTGCGGCAGCAGAGATATAAAGTTTATCTGCTGCCGAAACGGGAAAGTGGTTGATATGGGTTGGAATGCGGAGTGCGGTGCCGCAGTGGGGTTTACCATAGAGATGCTGGCAACCTATTATAATCTGGATTATAATCAGGTTCCGATACCGAAAACAGGTTTTTCCGTGACCTGTGGCGTGCTTGGCATGAGCCATATCTTTGATGCCGTTATATCCGGAACCTCAGAGGCAGAAGCTGTGGCCAGGTTTGTCAGGGGTATTGCCCGTAACGCCTGGCGTTTTGCCGGTTCTGCAAAAGTTATATATCTTTCCGGCGGTCTCTGTAGCAACCCTGTTTTCAGAGGAAGTTTCCCCTGTGAAGTTATCCCCCTGGGCAGATTTGTTCTCCTTGAAGGATTACTGGTTAATTATTAGTGATTAACGATTGTCTTCTGACAACTTCAGCCTATGAATAAAGGTACTGTTTTTACTATTTCCGCAAACCATCTTCAGGAAGATCTGGTCAGGCTCTTAGACGAGAGCGGTCTAAGCATACAGATCCGGTCTGCAAAGAGAATCCTGATCAAACCAAATCTGGTTGATAATCTTCCCCCGCCGATCACGACTCCTGTGGACATTATTGGTGTCCTGATCGATTATCTCCACGAACGCTGCCAGGCAACTGTTTTGATTGGTGAGGGGACAGCTTCGGCAAGCCATGATACCTTTTATATATTCAGGGAGTTGGGATATACGAAGCTGGCAAGGGAAAAAAATGTTGAATTGATTGATCTCAACCAGGAAAAAAGTGTATTTTTGCAACAAAAAAGATACAAACGGTGGCCGGAGATGCACCTGCCGGAAATTGTTCTTGACAGTTTTCTCCTCTCTGTACCGGTTCTTAAAGCCCACACTCTGTCAACCGTAACCCTGACCCTGAAAAACATGATGGGCTTGCCCCCACCTGCTCACTATCAACAGGGAAACGGCTGGAAAAAATCAAAATTTCATCATTGCATAGACTCGGCAATTGCGGATTTAAATCGGTATCGCTGTCCGGATTTTACTCTTCTTGACGGCAGAGAGGCAATGGTTGAATCTCATCTCTGGGGACGCACCGCAAATCCACCGCCCAACATGCTGATTGCAGGCTCAGATCCGGTGGCAGTTGACGCTTATGGGGCGGAAATGCTTGGTAAAAGATGGCGGAACATTGACCATATAAAAACCCTTCATGGAGAATTGGGACAGGCTGATCCTCTTGAAGTAATCACCCTACCACTCAGCGAATCCTCGCAAGACAGTGTTAATTAATCTGGTGAGACTTCATCTTACTCAACAGAATGCTCCAAGCAAGCGGAGACTCCGAATGAGAAGCACTAAGTAGTCTGTCCTCTGCCTTCTGTCCTCTGATGCTGCCACGAAGAAGTTTATTAGCTACTGATGAACAATCAATGCCTTTTTTATTTGCTATATATTCGATAAAGGCAATAATTGCTTCATCAAGATAGATTGGTATATTTAGCTTTGCATCTGGGCAATACAACTTTCCTCTTTCGCCTTTTGAAAAATCATATTATTTTCTCATAGATCACCTTCCATATAAATATCTTTCTTTTCTTGTCACCTTACGGCTTGAAAATATACGAATGAATACCAAGCCCTTGTTCGTTGCATGAAATGTGTGACATACGATTAACAACCTTCCTGTCGTTGAAATTCCCAGCGTTATCCATCTGTCTTCATATGCACTATGATCAGGATCGAATATTGTTAATGCTCTTGGCCCCCTCGTTCCCACGCTCTGCGTGGGAACGAGGGGGCATTTACTTATTTTTTTTTCCTGAACAGCAAGGACACTTGCTACAATATTTCCCTTTTTTCCTGAACTTACCACAACATTTTTTGCCTTTCTTTTTCCCTTTTGACTTTTGTCCCATAATATTACTCCCAACAGATCCACCACTCACCGCTCGTTTCTAAATCAATATCAATAAATCATAAGATATAGCAGGTAAGTTATTTTCTTTTTGTCTAAACAAAAAGTGCCTATAAATACCCGGAAAAATATGATAAATATTTTTTTTATGGAGACTTATTATAATTACATGATATAATTAGTGCAACATTAAATCCACCACTCACCGGGTTATACGACACTGCCTTTTAAATAGCCGGTGAGTGCCTGATTTAATAGAATCAAACGAAAAGCTTATATAGCGTAGACTGGCATGACAATCAAAAACATTTACCAACAACCGTGAGGTTCCTTCCCTGATGAACTCATTGGCCTATAACCAGGAAAAGACATACACTTATGCCGATTATCTTACCTGGCCGGAAGGACGCTGGGAACTTATAGAAGGTATAGTTTATGATATGACTCCCGCACCAGGAAGGTTACACCAGGAAATTTCAGGTGAACTGTTTTTTCAGATTAGAGGGGCCTTGCAAAATCACAATTGCAAAGTCTATGCAGCTCCATTTGATGTAAGGCTGCCCAGCCATGCCTTATCTACAGACGATGCCATTGATACCGTAGTCCAACCTGATATAGTTGTGGTTTGTGACAAAAACAAGTTGGATGATCGCGGTTGTACCGGCACCCCGGATCTGATTATTGAAATACTCTCCCCTTCTACAGCCGCACACGACCTGAAAGAAAAAAGAAAACTTTACGAAACACACGGGGTAGCAGAGTACTGGCTTGTTCATCCAACAGATAAAATAGCCATGATCTACCGGCTTGATGAAAATGATCAATACAATAAGGCAGAAATTTTTACAAAAAAAGATAAGGTACAATCAAAAATAATCAACGACCTGGTGATAGACCTGAATAACATCTTTAACTGAGTCGAATATAAGCAGATTCCGACACTCACACAATACCATATAATCAATTTAAAGAATCTCTCTCTATATGAGTGCCGGATGCAGAATAGTGATTTTCTACTGTTCTTCTCCACTATCAACCTTGACCAGTTCCACCTGAAAAATCAGCATTGAACCTGGCTCAATAAGCGGTGGTGCACCCCGATCACCATAGGCAAGATCAGGGGGCAGATACAGTTCATAAGTTGCCCCCTCTTTCATCATTTTCAGGGCTTCCTGCCAGCCGCCTATAACCTGACCAACCTTAAATACTGCCGGCTGATTTCTTTTGTAGGAACTGTCAAATTCTGTTCCGTCAATCAGGGTTCCCCTGTAATGAACGGTGACGGTATCATTAGCGGTTGGTTGTGTTCCTGTACCCTTTTTTATCACTTTATACTGTAAGCCGGACTCTGTCTCTTTAACCCCATCTTTCTTCCTGTTTTCAGAGAGAAATTTTTCTGCTGCAGCCCGATTTTCAGAAACCATCTCCACCGTCTCCTGGATCTGCTTCTCCTGCTGGCGGACGGCAAAATTCTGCTGTACTTCCGCAATCTCAGCAGTAGTCATTAAAGCTTCCCTACCTTCATAGGCATCAGCAATGCCCTGATTAAGGATATCAAGATTAAATTCTTCACCCAAGCCCTTAAAATAAGTGCCAAGGTCAAGCCCCATGGCATAACTTAATTTTTCAGTTTCACTTTTAAACTCAGCTGGTTTCTCTTCAGCAATGGCTATTCCTGTGAACAGAAACACACCAAGCAAACATGTTCCAAACTTTTTCATCTGATTCTCCGTATTAAATTTTTTTTGAAAAAAGCTAAACAACCTGCGACTTATATATCCAAAACAACAATGGTTATCCCCTGATTATGGCGATTCAAGGCACTATGGGTTGCTAAAAATGGAAATCGACTTAAAAGATGTTTTCCGACTCCTGAACCACGACTGAAATCTTCGCCGGTCACCACACTGTTAACAATACCATGCTGGCAATCATAATCAAGTCGCTGCCGAACCGCTTCCCTTATCTTTCCGCCTTTACCACTGGAACCGTAGCCGTGAATCAGAGTAAGAACCTGATAGCCATGGAGACGGGCAGATTCAAGCTCCACAGTTAGCCGTTTAAGTGCCTGTTCAACAGTGGGAAATCCCTTTTCAAGATTGACAAAACGATGCCGGCTCCTCCCCGTCCGGGGAACAGGAGCTGCACGCCCTTCACCACACCATGGGCAGACACTAACTCCAACACCTATCTCATTACCACAAATTTCGCAGACCATCTCGACCATTATCAGAAGTTAGGCGACAGGCAAGCAACCTGCACCTGTACCTGTATCCTGTATCCTGTATCCTGCTGTATCTGCCCCAGCTCACCGCCTGAACACATCAATCACATCCCCAATTTGCCGCAAATGCTGCTGAACGATGCGCAGATGTTCAATATCCGTAACCTTCAGCAACACATTAAAGACAGCTATATTATCCGAGGTGCTTCTGGCTTTAAACTCAACAATAACCGCATCAGCAGCAGAGATGGAACTACTGATGTCCACAAGAATATTTTTCCTGTCTTCAGCTCTGATAAAAAGTTCTACCTGATGCAGTCTTCCCTTTTCTGCTGACCAGTGTACCGGCAGTCGTCTTTGCGGATCTGTGGCTAACAAGTTGGGGCAATCATCCTTATGAATGGAAATACCGGCACCGGTTGTAATAAATCCAATTATATCATCTCCGGGAACCGGTTTACAGCACCGACTTATTTTGACCATCATATCGTCAATGCCGCCGACTTCAATCCCTTCACGCCTGGTGGCTTTTCCCCTGCTTTCTTCTACCCGCTGCCCTTTTTCCAGCATCTCGTCATGGAGCTGTTGTTTCTCTTCCATCCGTACTTGTTCAGGATGAAAAGCCTTGAACAGCTGGCCAAGGGTAATTTTACCCGAGCCGACCTTAACCAGCATATCGTCAAGACTGTTACAACAAAGCTTTTTTAACAATAAACGGATTTGGCCGCTTCTGATTATTTTTTTAAGAGTAACATCATTTTTCCTAAGCTCCTTTTCGCATATCTCCCGCCCCAACTTCAAGGCTCTTTCTTTATCTTCCCGCCGCAGCCACTGCCTGATTCCGGTTCTGGCTCGACTGGTTTTAACCATTTGCAGCCAGGCTCTTCTGGGACGCTGATTTTTTGCCGTCAGAATTTCAACAACATCACCATTGTGCAGCTCACCTTTTAAAGAAACAATCTGACCATTAACTTTGGCCCCGACACAACGATTACCAACGGCAGTATGAATGGAATAGGCAAAATCAACAGGGGTGGAGCCACGAGGCAACTCCCGTACCTCACCATCAGGAGTCAGGGCATAGACATCCGGCTCAAACAATTCCCCCCGCACAGATTCCATAAATTCATTTGGATCTTCAACCTCCTGCAGAAGCTTGACTAATTGTTTAAGGTCATGAAACAACCTAGTATCATCACTGCTTACCTCCTGTCCCTCTTTATATGCCCAATGGGCAGCAACACCCTCCTGGGCGACCCTGTCCATTTCATCTGTGCGGATCTGAATCTCAATGAAATTTCCCTGGGGACCAATAACAGTGGTATGGAGAGACTGATAATTATTGGACTTGGGCGAGCTGATAAAATCCTTTATTCGTCCCGGAACCGGTTTCCAATCAGCATGAACCGTACCCAGAGCATGATAACATTCCCTGACATTATTGACAATTATACGAAAAGCAACTTTATCGTAAACCCTCTCAAGGGGTATTCCCTGAACCATAAGCTTTTTGTATATAGAATACAAATGCTTAGGCCTGCCAATGATTTCCATGGGGCAGATATTGTTCTCTTCTAATTTTTCATGAAGAATCGCAATAACCTCATCCACATATGCCTGTCTATCTGACAAAGTTGATTCAAGACGCATCGTCAGCTCTTTATGTTCAACCGGAAAAAGAAAAGAGAAAGCATAATCCTCCATTTCCCGCTTCATCCAGTCAATACCAAGCCGGCTTGCCAACGGTGCATAGAGATCCATGACTTCTCTGCCCATATGCCGTTTCAACTCATCAGGTGCCGTCTCCATGGTTACCATATCCCGAAGACGATCAGCGAGCCTGACCAACAGAACCCGGATATCTGCCCCCATGGCAAGAAACAGTTTGCGAATGTTTTCCGCCTGATCGGCGAGGTGAGAATTATAGTGAACTTTATTGATGCGGGTAGTTCCATCCACAATATTGGCAACATCGCTGCCAAATTGTTTTTCCAGCACAGCAAAACTGGCAACTTTTTCTTTTAATACACCATGCAATAACCCGGAAACAATGGTATCCCTGTCAAGTTTCATGGAAACAAGGATATGAGCCACCGCCAGTAAATGATCGATATACGGCTCACCACAGGAATGCTTTGCCCCGGCATGGTGCTCCCGGGCAAACTCATAAGCATTGCCAAGGGGAGCAAGATCAACTCCATGCAGGTATTCAGATGCTTTAGATAAAATAATTTTAAAATCAGACATTTTTATTTTTTTGTCTATTAGCACATGCGATGTTCATGGATTATATCAGCCTTCCACATGTCTGTTAATTTCATTGCAGTCCCTTAATTCTTCTGTTACTTAAGCCGTTGCAATTCATTGTCAATCATTTCCCCAATACTCTCTGCAAGCCTGTCAACGGTAATCGTAGATGTCTCACCGCTGGCTCGTACCCGCACCTCAATTTTCCCGTCCTTTTCATAGGTTTTACCCACCGTAACCCGATAAGGGATACCTATCAGATCAGCATCCTTGAACTTGGAACCGGGCCGTTCATCCCTATCATCAAGAAGGACATCTATGCCCATATCCGTCAGCTCGCCATAGAGTTTTTCCGCAGCGTTGGTTATGGACTCACTCTTAATACCAAGATTAAGAATAATAACCTGAAAGGGGGCAATGGGAAGTGGGAAGATAATACCATTATCATCATTATTCTGCTCAATTGCCGCAGCCGCCACCCGGCTGACTCCAATACCGTAGCACCCCATTACAAATGGTTTTTCAACCCCGTCTTTATCCTGAAAAGTTGCCTGGAGAGCCTCTGAATAACTGGTACCAAGTTTGAAAATATGGCCAACCTCAACTCCTTTGCTAAGCGATAGTTTCCCGTTACAAAGAGGGCAGCTGTCCCGGACAGTTACCTGGCGAAGATCACCGATAACATCGGGGGTAAAATCACGACAGGGATTAACCCCGCTTAAATGCATGGATTTTTCGTTGGCTCCGGCAACTGCATTAACCATATCCATTACTTCATTGTCAGCCACACAACGAATGGAAAGCCCAATCGGGCCAATGTATCCAACCGGAAGCTTTGTAAGTTTCCAGACCTCATCATCAACAAGTGGCTCTATTTCGTCTGCCCCAAGCAGGTTTTTCAACTTTACTTCCTGCACCTGGCGATCGCCACGAACAAGGGCTGCCACCGGCTCATCATCGGCAAGATAAACCATGGTCTTAATTATTTTTTCAGGGGTTGTCTCCAAAAAATCAGCCACCCGGTCAACTTTTTTCATTCCCAGGGTTTCCACTTTGCTTAACTCTTGAAGAGGAACTTCTGGAGGAACTGGTTTGTTGTAATTAACAGCCGCCTTTTCCACATTGGCTGCATAATCACAATCGGCACAGATAACCAGGGTATCCTCACCGGTATCAGTAATAACCATGAACTCATGGGAAAAAGAGCCACCAATGGAGCCGCTATCCGCCTCCACCGCCCTGAATGTCAATCCACACCGCTTAAAAATACGGTGATAGGTCTTTTTCATTGCCTGGTAACTCTTTGTGGCCGCTTCATCGTCAACATCAAAGGAGTAAGCATCCTTCATCAGAAACTCCCGCCCCCGCATAAGACCAAAGCGAGGCCGAATTTCATCCCGGAACTTGGTTTGAATCTGATAAAGGTTGACGGGAAGCTGCCGATAGGAATGGAGTTCCCGCCGGGCAATATCAGTAACAACCTCTTCGTGGGTAGGACCAAGGCAATATTCCCGACCATGACGGTCTTTGAAACGAAGCAGCTCCGCACCATATTTCTGCCAGCGACCCGATTCATCCCAAAGATCAGCGGGCTGAACCATGGGCATAAGAATTTCCTGGGTCCCTGCCCGGTTCATCTCTTCCCGGACAATATCCGCCACTTTCTGCACAACCTTTAGACCAGCCGGCAGGTAAGTATAAAGCCCGGAAGTGAGCAACCGGATAAGCCCGGCTCTCAGTGCAAGCTGATGACTGATTATCTTTGCCTCGGCCGGAATTTCTTTAGTTGTTGGTAATAGTAATTTTGAAAAACGCATTTTTTATTTTTTTCTGCTGTTTATTATATGAAGTTTACAAAAAAGATCTGAACACAATAAAGAATCTAAAGAATCCATAAATAATTTTCACAAAAGCCTATTGAACCTCTTTTCTCTCGTTCTCGTTCCCACGCTTGTATGGTGGAAGTAGTTAAATAATTAATCTTTTTTTCGG
>CAZEMY010000036.1:10223-12614 GCA_964513405.1 uncultured Desulfobulbaceae bacterium | reverse complement strand
CGAATTGCCTCCCTTGAGGCATCGCTAATAGCCCATTCTCCAGCCAGTAAATACCCTATCTCACAGTGATTTGTACTAATATATTCATCTTCAAGTTTAACAATTGTCGGGCCATTCGGTTCAAGCAGCCTGTAAACGGTGCTGAATTCATTAGCTGCTCCCTGCCACTCGACAATTAGACCTATATCATGAAGGAGTCCGGTCAGGTAAGCGTCATCACCGTTGATGGAAAATATTCTCTCGGCAATCATTTTGCTGCAGATTCCGGCAGCCGCTGAATGTGTCCAGAGCCGGTCAACCGGGAAAGAGATGTCGCCTTTACCTGTTTTGAACATTCCTTTTAGGGCATCGGTTACGGCAATATTATGGAGGTTTTTCATACCTAACATGGCAATTGCCCGGGAAATGGAATCCACCTTATGGAGCAGACCATAATAAGAGCTGTTGACCAGAGTTAGTAAGCGGGCTGTTAGAGCAGGGTCAAGGCTGATTATTGCCTCAAAGTCCCGGAGGGTGGAGTTGTCATCGTTGATAAGTGCTGAGAGCTTGGCGACGACATGGGGAAAGGTGTTACCACGGCGGTATCTTTTTATCAGTTTTTTGGTGGTGTCCATCTGTTTTGTTTTTGAGTTTTAAAAATGTTAATCTTCGGGTGATTTATGGTGGCCGCAACACACGATCAGTCGGCAAATATTTCTTTTTTTGTAACAGCCTCGGCTTTGATTCGATCAAGGATCTCAGCAAGAACCGCTTTTACATTTTCCCTTAGATCACCGGCAACGATGATAAAAAGCAGATCTTCTCCCGGCTGGAACCGGCCAGCATTTGGTTGGACGATTATCTCGTAAATACCCGGTTTCTTTTTGTACTCTTCCCGAAGAGATTCGATCAGTTCCTGATCAAAGGTGACCTCAAGGGCTGTGACCGGGCGGTGATTTTCTTTGCGGGACCAATTACGAACTATGCCGTTATGAACCAGAATCATACCTACATTATCGGAAAAATCGGGTCGTTTCTTAAGTTCTGCAATAGTTTTTGAAATATCCATTTTGATTCCTCTCTTGCGGATTTTTAATTTTCAGCACCATTGTCATGGTTTTTTCTTGCTGGTATCGTTTAAGATGACGACTGTCTGGCGATTGCTCAGGCCCGGGATGGTGAGTTTTTGCCCTATACGGATAGTCCCTCTTTTGTCGAGCTTATTGGTTGCTGCAATTGTTTTTGGAGAAATTCCGTAACGGCGGGCAATGCCGCCCAGGGTGTCACCTCTTTTGACAATATACACCCTGTCACGAATTTGTCGACGGTGATAAAATCCGGATCCGAGTTTTTTTGCCTGCTGGCGGGTAAAGGCTGTTGCCGGAACCCTGAGGAGGTATCCTTTCGGGATATGTTTTTCGCCGCTTAAAACCGGCTTTCTAAGGGCCTTGTTGAGGCGGGCAAAGTCTGTGTCGGACAGCCTGAACCAGCGGCGTATTTTCTCTGTATCACCGTATCCCCGCATTCGGATGGTGATGGTTGCCTGGGGTCTATCCTGGATGATTGTCGGGTCTTTTTCCAGTTTTTTTGTGACTAAATATGCGGCAATGAACTTTGAATAGAAATTGCGGGCCGCAAAACCAAATCTTCCCTGGTTGTTGTATTTGAATATGTTTTCATATTTTTTATGCCTGCCTCTCGCCCTGACCATGCCGGCCCGGCCGTAATTATAGGCGGTCAGGGCGAGCGGCCATGTCTCTAAGCGGTTGTAGTTTTGTTTCAGCAGCTTTGCGGCTCCATTTGCAGAAATAAAAGGGTCCCGCCGTTCATCGACCAACTCGTTTACGGTCATAAATTCTTTCCCCGTTGCCGGCATGAACTGCCACATGCCGACAGCCCCGGCTTTACTGTGGGCCCCGGCATTGAAAGATGATTCGACATGGGGTAGATAGACAAGGGGTAATGGTAAGTTGTGGGCCCGGAAAATGGCTTTGAACTGGGGCAGGTATGCTCCGGAGCGAATAAATCCTTCTTTAAACCTGTCCTTCTGGCCGATCTGAAGCCTGATGTTTTCCCTCGCTTTCAAGAGACGGGATTTTCCCGCCCCCTTAAAAAGAGCGGCGATCCGTTTCTCTTCCCTGCTGTAGGGCTTTTTTTTATGGGCAAGGTTGAAGAGAATCTTCTTAAAGCGGTCTCTGCTGATTTGAATAAGTTTTTTGTTGACTCTGCTTGCACCGGGAGTTTTCCTGTCAATGAGGTTCACTACCCCATAAACGATGGATAAGTCTTCCCGGTCGTGAAAGACACCCTGACCACTGGTGTAAGTTCCGTATATATCTTTCCAGAATTTGACATTTTCTTTTATTACCGGGTAAATTGGAAACTTCACCTTAGAGGCGGCTTGAGCGGTGA
>CAZEMY010000036.1:0-10123 GCA_964513405.1 uncultured Desulfobulbaceae bacterium | reverse complement strand
TGAAAAGGATTATGTCTTCTCTCTTTCGGTTCAGGATTTGAAGGGTAATGTTCATGGGAACGGTATGTCAGAAGTTAGAAGGTAGAGACAAGGCATGCCTTGTCTCTACAAACAAGGCACGCCTTGTCTCTACAGTAGACTTCGAGCGGAGACTCCGAATGCGAAGCATCAAGCCATTCTGCCCTCTGTCTTCTGATACCTGTCCCTTGCATTATATTACAGGTAATGCTTAGATGGAAGTCTTCTTTGTCTATTAATTTATTTTTTCAGGAATGAAAAATATGTACACACCTATTATAGGAACCCTTGGCTATATTCTCTCGCCGGATGGGAAACAGGTTTTAATGGTGCATCGCATTGCCAGGGGCGATGATGACCACTTTGGCAAATATAATGGTCTTGGTGGCAAGATGCATGCAGATGAAGATGTGGTTGCTTGTATGCAGCGGGAAATTTTTGAAGAATCAGGGCTTGTTTGCCTGGAAATGTCTCTGCGGGGGACGGTAAACTGGACAGGGTTCGGTGGCTCCGAGGAGGACTGGTTGGGTTTTATCTTTCTTGTCACCAGATTCTCCGGAGAGCCTGTTTGTGAAAATAATGAGGGAACCCTTGCCTGGCATGACCTTGAGAGTCTAACCGAACTTCCCATGTGGGAAGGGGACAAACATTTTCTGCCCCTTGTCTTTGATGGTGATCCTCTTGTCTTTCATGGTTATATGCCTTATGAAGACGGGTGTCCCGTGGGTTGGACATGGTCCAGAATATGAAAGGATGTTGGTAAAATGCTTGCGTCTAACTCACTTGCTCAGTATAATCAATGGGAATAACTGGTTTATCTTATATAAAAAAAGTTATCCCTGTTTTTCAGGGATATTATTTATTTCAGGAGGGTGGTATGGAAGAAAATAATGAATTGATTCGGCTGGAGCAGTTTGTAGACAAGTTGCTTAATAAATATAAAGAATTAAAGCAAAGACATGACTCGTTAAAAGTTGCTCTTGACCAAAGGGATAATGAGTGTGCTGAGCTTAAGGGGAAAATAGATAATTTAGACAGCGAACGAGTGGTTGTTGGCGAGAGAGTTACCAGTTTGATTGACCGGATTGAAGAGTGGGAAATTGAACAATCTTACTCTGATACGGATGAAGATGGGGGTCAGGATGGACAGCATTATGACTCATCCGAAGGTCACGAAAACAGTTAGTGACCAAGTTGCTGAGGCGGGTTGCTGCCTTTGACCGTGGAGTGTTTTTTTTGTCGCCTGTATAACTGTTTTATGGAATATATGGGATGCTGGTAAATTTTTAAGATTGAGAGGATATGGAGGAACGACTCGTTTGTTTTCAACTTTTTGGTCAGGAGTTTACTTTTTTCAGTGATGCTTCTGATGCTGAGGTTGATGAAATTGTCAGGCTTGTCCGCAGAGAGCTTGAGGGGGGGGATGGTAAATACACCAGCTCTACCCCTTCCAGTAAGTTGTTGGTTCTCGGCTGCCTGCGTATTGCCTCAAGGCTTATCCAGCAGGAGAAAGAATCTGAAGAGTATCGTCGCCGCCAGGGCAGTGCTATTGGCAACCTCATCGAAAGGATTGAGATTGTAGAATGAGGGATGCATCAGCTGTGATCACTTACGGCTCTGCGTGAACCAGAAGCCAGCAGCCAGAGGACAGAAGCCAGAGGACAGAATAGTTTGATGCTTCGCATTCGGTGAAGATAGTTGAGTAAAGGCAAGGTAATAATCTTTTAATTTGTTACTTGTTTTTAAAATAGTTAATCAGCCTTTGGCTCCAGACCATTCTGTCCTCTGTCTTCTGATAAAGCCAGAGAACAGAATAGTTGCAAAAAATGGTTTTGGTTTCTTGCTGTATCGGCTATAGTGAGAAGAAAGAGATAACACGGAAAATATGTTTTGCTTCCCTGCGATGTTGGTGATTAGTGGAGTATTGAGCCAACTCTCTGAAAAAGGGCAACCAAAATGTCGAGCAATGGAAACCTTAAATGATTTCCAGGATGCGGCAGGGGTTTTGCCCACCTGGTTTTATCAGGTTTAATTATTTCATTAACACGGCAGAGCGGGGATTTTATTGTAAATCAGATAACCTGGTATTACCGGTGTAGTTGTGCCGGAGATGTCAGGTTGTTTTTGCCTGTTTTAAGGTGATGATATAGCTGTGGGACAGATTTGTCTCGCCACGAGTAACCTCCGGAGTATTTGTCCGGTGGATAGTGTAGAGTAATGATGCTGTCAGGTGTAGCATTAAGGCGATTTTCTTTAGGTATACTCCCTTAAGAAAAGGTTAGCTATGGCTTGGCACTTTGTTTTGTTTAACTATCTAATTGTCACTCTCCGGGTGTATGTTATATTAGTCTTGGGTCAGGATTGATTCATTCGTTAGGATCTGGGGGATTGCCAAAAAAGAATAAGTAAGTGCAGGCTGCTGCCTGTTGCCGCTGAATTTTCAAGGAACTATTAGTCAGGGAACCATCATAACTGTTTCTTTGTGGAGTAATCCGCACCGGGTAAGCTTATCAAAGATAAGCAGAAAAGACTTATGGGTGCGGAAAGTTTTCCTGTGATGATTGCTTATGGCAGCGGCTTACTGTTCATTTGTAAATATAGTCAAATTGTCTTGTATAGATTCACATACCCACCGTCTATCTATTCGTAAATAGTTTGAGTAGCCAGGCTGTTTAAATGTCGAATTTTATTATATGACTATGGGAATATTTTGCTGGTAACTTTTCGATAGTTTTTCATTGAACAGAGTTCTGGAGTATCGGTATTTTTGAGTCTGAAAAAAATCCGGGTTTGCTTCACTGTTCCCTCCTCTTTATTATCTTCCGCATAAGTATATCTCTTGGGTTGTACTCCATTTTTTATTGCCTTTTGTTTTGTATGGTTGCCCCTTTAAATCAAAATTCCCGGTTTTGCGGGCTTAGGGTAGTCCTGAGATAATTATTGTTCGGGTGCTTTTGTCTATGAAGGGGAATCAAATAAGATTTGATATATAACTCCGCAATTTTCTTCTCTCCCGTGCATTTAAAAAATCTTTTCATGTTATTGATGTGTAGAGGTTTTTAATTAGAGGGAGAGGGGATAAGGGGCAGAAGTTATAGTCTAAAATTACTTAATGTACATTTCCTGGTTTAATTGCGTAAATTTTATATAATTGTATTTTAATGAGGAATTATTTATGGATATTAACATATTAAGCTTGTTCTTGGCGGGCATGGCTTTGCTAATTGGAGCTGTGGTCGGGTTCTTGCTTCGCAAAAAACTTGCCGAAGACGATCAGGTCAATATTAAGACCCAGAGGCGGCAGATTATTGAGAATGCGATTCATGATGCTGCTAAAACAAAGAAGGAATCTCTTCTTCTTGCCAAAGAGGAAGTTTACCAGATTAAATTAGAAGCAGAGAAAGAGATAAAACAGGCCCGTTATGAATTAAAAGATGAACAGCGACGCATAGACAAAAAACTTGATGAGGTGGATGGTGAGATTGATGCACTTAAAAGTCGTTCTATAAAATTGGAAGAGCGGGACAAAAAAAACGCTGCTTACAAGATTCAGCTCGAACAACGGGATAAAGAACTTGATTCAATTATTGATAAGCAGCGGTATAAGTTAGAGCAAATAGCCGGTATTGACCGCTCTCAGGCCAAGCAGGAACTTATGGATTCCATTGAAAGTGAGGCCCGTATGGACGCTTCCAAACGATTGGTTCGTATCGAAAATGAAATGAAAATGGAGGCCGACCGTAAGGGGAAAAATATCCTTGCCCTGGCTATTTCCCGCTATGCCGGAGATTATGTTGCCGGTAAGACTGTCTCTATGGTGCCGTTGCCCAGTGATGAGATGAAGGGGAGGATTATAGGAAGAGAAGGTCGTAATATAAGGGCATTAGAGGCTGCGACCGGGATTGATATTATTATTGATGATACCCCCGAGGCGGTTATTTTATCAGGTTTTAATCCTGTTCGTCGTGAAATTGCCCGTCTTGCTCTTGAGCAGCTCATTGCCGATGGCCGTATTCACCCGGTCAGGATTGAGGAGGTGGTTGCCAAGGTTACCGACGAACTCCAGGTGGAAATACGGGAGGCCGGCGAGCAGGCAACTTTTGATGTTGGTGTTCATGGTATGCATGTTGACCTGATTGAGCTGGTTGGACGCCTTAAATATCGAACCAGTTACGGGCAGAATATTCTTCAACATTCCCTGGAAGTTGCCTTTCTCTGCGGGGTGATGGCGGCAGAACTTGGGGTGGATGTGAAAAAAGCCAAACGGGCCGGGTTGCTCCATGATGTGGGCAAGGCGGTTGACCATGAAGTTGAAGGTTCCCATGCAATTATTGGTCGTGATCTGGCCAAAAAATATGGTGAGGCCGATGATATCGTTTATGCTGTCGGGGCCCACCATGAAGATCAGCCACCTGTGAGTGTGCTGGACATTCTTGTCCAGGCGGCTGATGCTCTGTCCGGTGCAAGGCCAGGTGCCAGAAAAGAAATGTTGCAGAGCTATGTTAAAAGGTTGGAAGATCTGGAAAATATAGCAAATGGTTTTAAGGGAGTTGAAAAATCGTATGCGGTTCAGGCTGGTCGTGACCTGCGTATCATTGTTGATAGTTACAAGGTTCATGATGATGAAGCTGTTCTCCTCAGTCGCGATATTGCCAAGGCGGTTGAGGAACAGTTGACTTATCCCGGGCAAATCCGGGTAACGGTGATCCGTGAAACAAGAGCTGTTGAATACGCACGTTGAATTTTTAATGTTCAATGGTTAATGGTTAAACATTCACAATTAACCATTAACAATTAACCATGGGAGTTGGAAGATGAAAAGCGTTGAGGAACAGTTAGCCCTGATTGAGCGGGGATCTGTTGATCTGATATCAAGGGAAGAACTGGTTAAAAAGTTGACCCGTTCCGTAGAGACAGGGGAACCACTGATTATTAAGGCTGGTTTTGACCCGACTGCCCCTGATCTTCATCTTGGTCACACTGTTCTTCTTCAAAAGCTCCATCATTTTCAGCAACTTGGCCATGTCGTTCACTTTCTTATTGGAGACTTTACTTCTCTGATCGGGGATCCTACCGGTAAATCAGAAACCCGACCGCCTCTCACCCGTGAAGCCGTTGAGCGAAATGCTGAGACCTACAAGGAGCAGGTCTTTAAAATCCTTGATCCCCAAAAGACAAAGATTGTCTTTAACTCTGCCTGGCTTGGCGAGCTAAGTTCTTACGATATGATTCGTCTTGCTTCTGAGCTTACCGTGGCAAGAATGCTTGAACGGGACGACTTCAAGAAGCGGTTTGAGTCAAATCGGCCAATTTCCATCCATGAATTTCTTTACCCCCTGATTCAAGGGTATGATTCGGTGGCTTTAAAAGCGGATGTTGAACTGGGCGGTACAGATCAGCTCTTTAACCTGCTTATGGGGCGTGACATTCAAAAAAGCCGTAACCAGCCCCCCCAAGTTGTCCTGACCATGCCGCTTCTTGAAGGTCTTGACGGGGTCAACAAGATGAGCAAGTCACTTAATAATTATATCGGTATTTTCGATACAGCTGATGATATCTTTGGTAAGATAATGTCTATCAGTGATGAACTTATGTTTCGTTATTATGAACTACTAAGTGACCTTTCCATGGAAGATGTTAATCAGCTTCGCCTGAGCGTGGAGGAGGGAAGTCTGCACCCTAAAGCTGTTAAGATGAAGCTGGCAGGGGAGATGGTGGTTCGCTTTTACGATGAAGAGGCTGGTGAAGATGCCCGGAGGAACTTTGACCTGGTTTTCAAAAAGCATGAACTCCCTGAGAATATTGAAGAAAAGGAACTTCCTGCTGGAGATGAACCTGTCTGGCTGCCCCAGCTTTTGCTTGAGGCAGGGCTTGTCAAATCAACCTCGGATGGGCGGAGAATGATTAAGCAGAATGCTGTTTCCGTGAATGGTGAAAAGATTAAATCCATGGACAGCGTCGTCCCGGCGAGCGGTGAAGTCTTGCTGCAGGTTGGTAAACGGAGATTTTGCCGGATTTTGTTTTGTTGAAATGCGGGTAGGGGCGGAATATTTTCCGCCCCTGCTTTTCCAGGAAGTCTGCGAGACAGGAGGGGGGAGTGCAAAAGAATACCATAGTAACAGATGTGTTCATCGTTGGTGCCGGGCCTTCCGGCTTGGCTGCGGCAATTCATCTTGCTGATAAATTTAAGGAAAAAGGTGAAGAGAGGCGTATATTGCTGATTGAAAAAGGCAGTACAGTCGGTGCTCATATCCTCTCCGGTGCAGTTATTAAACCTGAAGTTTTTAAAGATTTGCTCAGCGACGAGGAATTTAATAAGTTGCCGTTTGACTCGGAAATAATCTCTGATAAAACGGTAAAGTTGAGCGAAAATGGAGCATTGACCCTGCCATTTCATCCCCCATATATGAATAATATGGGCAACCGTATTGCCTTACTCGGTAGAATCTGCAAATATCTGGCATCCATTGCTGAAAAAAAAGGTGTAGAGATATATACCGGTTTTTCTGCAAGTGAAGTCCTTTATGAAGATAATAAAGTTGTTGGGGTTAAAACCATTGACACCGGTGTTGATCGTCACGGTAATAAATTAAAAAATTTCCAGGAAGGAACTTCCGTTAGAGCAAATATTGTTATTTTTGCGGAAGGCACATGCGGTTCACTAACAAAAACATTAATCCGCCGCTTTAATCTTGACAGTGGTAGAAATCCTCAGATTTATTCACTCGCGATTAAGGAGTTATGGTCTGTTCCTGAGGGCAACATTAAAGCAGGACGGGTTTTTCATACCTTTGGTTATCCCCTAAATAGCAACGAAGAGTTTGGGGGAGGATTTATTTATGGACTTAAAGGTAACAAGGCGGCAATAGGGCTTGTTGTCGGTCTGGATTTCGTTGACCCTGCTTTTGATATCCATGCCGCCATGCAGGTTTGGAAACAACATCCAAAAGTTTCCGGATTTATTGAGGGGGGCAGGGTTCTTGAGTGCGGTGCCAAGACATTGCCGGAAGGCGGTTATCTGGCAATCCCAAAGCTGTATGGCGATAATTTTATGATTGTCGGTGATAGTGGAGGGTTTGTAGCAATGCCCGCCCTTAAAGGAGTACACCTCGCCGTTGCCTCGGGAATGTGTGCAGCAAAGGCGGCCGCTCTGGCTCTTGGCAAAAATGACACCAGTGGTTCGCAGCTTGCCTATTATGAAGAGCTTGTCCAGGGTGGACGCATTCGGGACGAGCTTTATCCGGTTAGAAATTTCAGGCAATCATTTACGGGCGGTATGGTCAGTGGAACTCTTAAATTTGGCGTACAACTTGTAACCGGCGGTTCCCTGCCAATTCTTGGTAATCTGACAACCGAGCCTGATAACAAAACCCTTAAAAAAACAGATGAATATACTGGCAAGCCATTTAAAGAACGCTTTGCCGGCAAACTTGAATTTGACAAGAAACTGACTCTTGATAAAGTCACCGCTGTTTTTTACTCAAAAGCAAACCATGATGAAGAACAGATTGTTCACCTGGTTATTAATGATAAAGAGACATTTACGCGTATTAACATGAGAGAGTATGGTACGCCATGCCAATACTTTTGCCCGGCAGAGGTGTATGAGGTGCATGTGGACAGGGAAGGTAGAGAGAGCCTTCGTATCCACGCCGAAAACTGTTTACATTGCAAAACATGTGATATCAAATCTCCCCTAGACGGCATAACCTGGATGACACCTTATGGTGGTGATGGTCCGGAATATGTTAACATGTAAACAAAACAGGGAGAAATGATATGCCACTTACAATTATCAGTTTAATCAAGCAGGTTCCTCTTCCCTCAGAGATGAGAATGGGTAAAGATGGTTTGATGGACAGAACCAAAGCTAAATCCATTATCAATATTGACTGTTCGTTTGGTTTGGAGGCAGGTCTGCAGCTTAAAAATAAACATCCTGATGCGAAGCTTATTGTATGTTCCATGGGACCGCCATCATTTAAGGTATCTTTGAAAAAAGCCATTGCCATGGGCTATGATGAGGCTTACCTGCTCTCTGATAGAAAGCTGGGCGGCTCAGATACCTATGCAACCGG
This sequence comes from uncultured Desulfobulbaceae bacterium, assembly GCA_964513405.1. Lineage (GTDB taxonomy): Bacteria > Desulfobacterota > Desulfobulbia > Desulfobulbales > Desulfobulbaceae > DRLX01. Next base: position 2,027 of record CAZEMY010000036.1, on the reverse strand, counting down.
TCTTGCCCTTTCTCTTATGCTTAAACATCTTGGTTTTTCTAAAGACTCCATGGAGCCGTTTGTTATTGTGGCAGGTCGGCAAACCAGTGATGGAGATACAGCCCATGTCCCTTCCCAGGTAGCAGAAAATCTCCATATTCCCCAGGCAACATTTCTTGAGACAGCTGAATCCGACGGTACCCATATTGTGGTTAAACGCATTATTGAGGGTGGATACCGGATAATGCGTCTTCCCATGCCATGCGTACTCTCGTTGACAACGACAGGTATTCATCCCCGTCGTCCATCACTCTATGGGGCAGTCAAGGCCCGCAGTGCAGAGGTTACGGTATTTGGTGTTGATGAGCTTGGTATTCCCCAGGATAAAGTGGGCGTGAGTGGTTCGCCAACCATTGTGGTCAGGGTGGCTAATATTGTCAGCGATAGAGCACTGGTCAAGATGAGTAAGGGGCTGGATGCCAAAGCTCTGGTTGAGGGTATGGTTAAGGATATTGCTGCGGGCAAAAATTGCGTCGAAAAAAAAGAGAAAAAGGTCGGCAGGAAAAAAGAACGACCTGATTACCCGGAAGTAGATTTTAGAAATGGTTACAGGGGAATCCTGACCTGGGCTGAAATTGTCCGGGGAAAAATTATTCGTCCTTCACTTGAGCTGCTAACCCCGGCCCGTGAATTGGCATCCGCCCTGGGTAACGAGACGAAAGTTACAACATTACTAATCGGTAATGATGTGGACGGGTTGGCGACGACATTAATTGAACATGGCAGTGATGAGGTTATTGTCGTTAATGATAAACGGCTTGAAGAGTTTCTGGTGATGCCGTTTGCAACAATTTTTGCAGGTGTCATTGGTGATCTAAAACCTGAAATTGCCCTTTTCCCGGCAACAACTGCCGGTCGTGAACTCGCCCCCCGGATCAGTGTTAAAACCCATGGCGGGGTTACAGCTGACTGTACCGGCCTTGAGATTGGTGAGTATATTGATCGTAAAAACAAGCAGATTTTTAAACCTATTCTTGAATCGCATCGCCCAACATACGGAGAAAGCAAGCTGGCAACCATTCTTGGCTTTGTCTGTCCGCAAATTTCAACCGCAAGGGCAGGAACCTTCGCTGTGCCTGAGAGACGGGAAGGTCGTGGGGGTATTATCAGCCAACGCAGGGTAGATCTTGACGAAGAAGACCTGAAGGTTGAGATTATTGAAACAGTACGGGGTGAAGCGGGGCTTCAGAGTTTATTTGAGGCGGATATTATTGTGAGCGGTGGTCGTTCTGCTGGTGAAATTGATAACCTCTCGCTGGTAAAAGAGCTTGTCCAGGCATTACGCAGACAAGGGGTCAGGGCGGAATGGGCGGTAAGTCGTCCGCTGGTTGATGGCGGTTATGCAGAATATGCCCGGCAAATTGGTCAAACAGGTAAAACGGTCAGACCCAAAGTATATATTGCAGTGGCAATTTCCGGGGCAATTCAGCATGTTGCCGGGATGAAGGAGTCAGAGATGATTGTTGCTATTGACCATAACTCCAAAGCCTCAATTTTTTCCCACTCAGACTTTGGTATTGTTGGTGAATATGAAGATATTCTCCCGGAACTAATTGAAAAAGTGGATAGTGGTTTCACTTTTGGTATAGAAGCTGAAAAAAGCCGGTAGAATCATTTTGAAAAAAGCCGGTAGAATCATTTAAGTCAGCTCTGATATCCTCAAGGTATAATCTTTTTTGTCTATATAACCTATTGACAACACAGCAAAAGACTATGTGATGTTCAGTCCCTCGCCCTCATTTGCTTAACTGTTCATATGGGTGCATAATAGAAATTTTCAAAGTTGCAATCCGGAATTCCCCACCTTCAACTGAGGACTTTTGTTTGGAAAAGTAGGGATTTTTACCTTGCAAAAAAAAGATAACGAGACTGGCTTCAAGGTAATTATATATCCCTCGGCTGATAGCCGTGTCGTTTGGACAAAGAGCAGCCGGGCAATGGACATCGAAGAATTAGCGGATTTGTCGAATATAGCCGGACAAAAAACA